>DATEFR010000340.1:0-12082 GCA_035280545.1 Burkholderiaceae bacterium
CGTCGGCCCGCGCGCCGGTTGCGCTCAAGCGCCGTCGGGCCCGGGCGAGGCCTCGGGTGCGCGGGTCACCTTGAACCAGCGCACCGCGCCGCCGCGCGCGAGCATCACCGAGAACACGAGGTCGTCGAAGGTCACCGCCTCGCCGCGACGCGGCACGCGGCCGTACTCGTGCGCGATCAGCCCGCCTATCGTGTCGAACTCGTCGGTCGGCAGCAGCGCGCCGAACGCCTCGTTGACCGCGGCGATCTCGGTGTCGCCGGCGACCCGCTGGCTGCCGTCAGCCAGGGTGTAGATGCCCGATTCGCCGTCCTCGTCGTCGAACTCGTCCTCGATCTCGCCGACGATCTCCTCGAGCACGTCCTCGATCGTGATCAGCCCGGCCGTGTTGCCGAACTCGTCGATCACGATCGCGAGGTGGTTGCGGTTGCTGCGGAAGTCGCGCAGCAGCTCGTTCAGCCCCTTGGACTCCGGCACGAACACCGCCGGGCGCAGCAAGGTGCGCAGGTTCAGATCGGGCGAGCGCTGCAGCTTCAGCAAATCCTTGGCCATCAGGATGCCGATGATGTTCTCGCGGCTGCCCTCGAACACCGGAAAGCGCGAGTGCGCCGTGTCGATCACGACGTGCAGCAGCTCGTCGTAGTCGGCCTCGATGTCCAGCAGGTCCATGCGCTTGTTGGGCACCATCACGTCGCCGGCTGTCATGTCGGCCATGCGGATGACGCCCTCGAGCATCATCCGCGACTCCGGCGGGATCAGCTCCTTGCTTTCGGCCTCGGCCAGCGAGTCGATCAGCTGATCGCGCGACTCGGGCCCCGGCGCCACGAGCTCGATCAGCTTCTGGAACAGGCTGCGGCGAGGGGGTTCCAGCGCACCCGGGCGGGAGGGGCGGCCGGAATGGGGGTCGGACATACCGTCGGTGAAGTTCGGGACCGGCTAGCTTACATGAACCGTGCCAAGTCACCGAGGCACCCGGCGCCGGAATACCGGCGCCACCCGCCGAGCGGGTGCTCAGCCCGCTTGGGGCGGCCCTGCGCTGGGCTGTGTCTTGACACATCTGCTACCTTGAACCAAAGTCTTCGGCCCCCAGCTAGGGGCGTTTCGCCGTCCGGCACAGCATCCAAGGCACATTCCCATGGCACTGATCCCCGCCACCATCCTCACCGGCTTTCTAGGTTCCGGCAAGACCACGCTGCTCAAGCGCGTGCTGACTGAAGCGCATGGCCAGAAGATCGCCGTGATCGAGAACGAGTTCGGCGACGAGAACATCGACAACGACATCCTGGTGCAGGACAGCCGCGAACAGATCATCCAGCTGAACAACGGCTGCGTCTGCTGCACGATCCGCGAGGACCTGCGCACCACGCTGTCCGACCTGGCCGAGAAGAAGCGCAAGGGCGAGCTCGACTTCGAGCGCGTCGTGATCGAAACGACCGGCCTGGCCGACCCGGGCCCGGTGGCACAAACCTTCTTCATGGACGACGAGATCGCCGAAACCTACCTGCTCGACTCGATCCTGACGCTGGTGGACGCCAAGCACGCCGACCAGCAGCTCGACGATCGCCAGGAGGCGCGCCGCCAGATCGGCTTCGCCGACCAGATCTTCATCAGCAAGACCGACCTGGTCGACGATGCGACGGTCGATGCGCTGATCCACCGCGTCAAGCACATGAACCCGCGCGCGCCGCAGACCAAGGTGCACTTCGGCGAAGTGCCGCTGAAGGACGTGTTCGACCTGCGCGGCTTCAACCTGAACGCCAAGCTCGACATCGACCCCGAGTTCCTGACGGCCGATGCGCACGATCATGACCACGACCATGACCACGATCACGATCACGGCCATGAGCACGGCGAGCATTGCGATCACCCGCACCACCACGCGCATGACGACGACGTGAAGTCGTTCGTGTTCCGCTCCGACAAGGCCTTCAATCCGGCGAAGCTGGAGGATTTCCTCGGCGCGATCGTGCAGGTCTACGGGCCGAAGATGCTGCGCTACAAGGGCGTGCTGAACATGAAGGGAAGCGAGCGCAAGGTCATCTTCCAGGGTGTGCACCAGCTGATGGGCAGCGACCTCGGACCCAAGTGGTCACCCGGTGAGAAGAAGAGCAGCAAGATGGTGTTCATCGGCATCGACCTGCCGAAGGAGGTGTTCCTGCAGGGCCTGGAGCAGTGCCTGGTCTGACGAGCAACGGGTTTCCTCGTGTGCCGGCGCCGCCACGCAGCTGACGACAAAGCTCACGATTTAGGCGCGCGCGGGCCCCTTGGCCGTGGCTACAATCCGCGGCGGCCAAAAAAGGGGGGCGCCTCGGTACCCCACTCCCATTGGACGGGGGTATAACCGCCGATGCGAGGAGATTTCCGTGAACAAGACACCGGCCAAACCGGCCTCCAAAAAGTCCGTCGCACCGAAACCGGCCGCATCGGCCAAGAAGGCCACGACAGCGGCGCCGGGGGGCAAGCCGACCGCGGCGAAGACCGTGGCAAGAACTGCGGCAAAAAGCGCACCCAAACCGGCCGCGAAAGCGGCCAAACCGAGCAAGGCCACGACCAAGCCGGCATCGAAGAAACCCGCCGCGAAGGCTGCTCCCGCCAAACCATCGGCCAAGCCCATCGCAAAGCTCCCGCCCAAGCCACCCAGCCCCGTGCCCAAGACCAAGACCCCCACCACCGGCTCCGCGAGCGCCAAGGCGGCCGACAAGCCGGCTCCGAAGCCATCCCCCAAACCCGAACCCGCGGCGGCAGCCGTCGCGGCGAGTGTCGATCTGGCACCCGTCAAACGCAGCGCACGCGCTGCGGCACCGGTGGCGCAGCCGGTCACGCCGGCGCCGCTGCCCGCCCCCACCTCTCGATTTGCCGACCGGTTTGCACCGCCGCGGCCCCCGACCCGTCAGATGAACAACCTCGAACTCGACGCCCCGCGCCAGGCCCTGAAGGCCGACCCGAAGCTCGCCAACGCCTGGAAAACCAAGGCCGGCAAGGACCTGACCGAAGCCGAAGTGCTGGCCATGCCCGAGTCGGAATACATGAACGACAAGCAGCTCGAGTTCTTCCGCGTCAAGCTGCAGCAGCTCAAGGACGACCTGCTGAGCAACGCCGGCGAGACCACCGAGCACCTGCGCGAAGACACCTCGATCGTCCCCGATCCGGCCGACCGCGCGACCATCGAGGAAGAGCATGCCCTCGAATTGCGCACCCGTGACCGCGAGCGCAAGCTCCTGAAGAAGATCTCGCAGTCGCTGGCCCGGATCGAGGCCGGCGACTACGGCTTCTGTGACGAAACCGGCGAACCGATCGGGTTGGGCCGCCTGATTGCACGGCCCACCGCTACACTGTCTCTCGAAGCCCAGCAGCGGCGCGAGCTCAAGCAGAAGATGTTCGGCGACTGAGCAAGCAGCACCCTTCTCTTTCCGACATGGCGGAGTCCAAAGACACGACCAGCTTTTTCCGCAAGGTCGTCAAGTTCGTGGCCAATCCGACGACGGAGTGGGCCGAGCTCGGCGCGCCCGGCGAGGAAGCGCGCGAAACGGAGTTTGCCAAGGGCGAGCTGAAGGCGATGATCGAGCGCAAGCGGCGCAACGACTTCGTCCGCAAGCGCGAATTCGACATGCTGCGCAAGGTGCGCCGCGAAGGCCTGACGAGCGAACAGCTTGCGGCGCTCGGCGGCTCGTCGCGGCTGGACGATTCCGAGGCGCGCAGCGTCGACAACAACAGCGGCGGCGGCGCCAAGCCCGACACCGGCGTCAAAGCCAAGATCGACGAGATCGAGCAGCAGATGGTCGGCGACCATTACGCGAACACGTCGAATCGGCGCACGCCCGAGTTCTACAACGCGCCGACCGAACCGGCCGCGATGGAAATGCCGCGCGGCGCGCAACGGGCCACCACCGCCCAGGTGCCGCTGGATGGCGGGCGGGTCGAAGACTTCATCGCCGAGCGCGCCAGTGCGGCCGTGCCGTCGGCGCCGTCGGCCGCGGTGATGAGCGGCGGCATGTCGCCGCTCTCGGCCATCAAGCTGAACGACGCGGCAGCCGAGTTCGGCAACGCGTTCGCCGTCGAGGTCAGCGACGTCGCGCACGACCCCGATCTGGACGAGGCGGTGATCGCCTTCGCGAACGCCGACTTCGAGCAATGCGAGCAGTCGCTGCTCGCACTCACCGGCCCGGGCGGCAGCCGCGCCCAGCATGCCGAAACCTGGCTGGTGCTGTTCGACCTGTACCGGGCGATCGGCCAGCAGCACAAGTTCGAGAGCCTGGCACTCGACTATGCGCAGCAGTTCGGCTGGTCGGCACCGCAGTGGTTCTCGCTGCCCAAGCTGGTGGCCGAAGCCGCGAGCGAGGAGCGGCCGGCGAACAGCAAGCGGGTCGAAGGTCAGGTCGGCTGGGTCTGCCCCGACTACATGGATGCCGACGCGGTCGCGAAGCTCGCGTCGGTGTCGCTGCAGATGCCGCTGCCGTGGGTGTTCGACTGGAGCGGGCTGAAGGGCATCGACGTCGAAGCGTGCGCACGGCTGTCCGAGCTGTTCCGCCGCTGGATCACGCAGGATCTCGACATGCGCTGGTTGGGGGGCGAGCGGCTCTTCACGGTGCTGCAGGAGGCTTCGCCGACCGGGGTGCGCGATATGGACCCGGCGTTCTGGCAGGTCCGCCTCGATGCGTTGCGCATGACCAATCGCCCGGATCAGTTCGATGAAACGGCGATCGACTATTGCGTGACCTACGAGGTGTCGCCGCCGTCGTGGGAGCCGGCCACGTGCCAGGCACGGGTCAGCAGCGCCGGGCAAAGCACCAGCTCGCCGCCACTGTCGGTCGTCAGCGATGTGTCGACCAGCTTCGTCGAATCTCGGCTGACCGAGGACACCGCGCTGGTGCAGGTCGGCACGGTCGAGCTGTCGGGCCAGCTGGTCGGCGACATCGGTGCGACGCTGAAGAAGCTCGAAGGCGAGCTCGGGCCGGCGACGATCGTGAACGTGACCTGTGCCCGGCTGATCCGCGTCGACTTCATCGCCGCCGGCGATCTGCTGAACTGGGTGCTGGCCCGGCGCAGCGAGAACCGCGCGGTCAGCTTCCTCGAGCCGCATCGGCTGATCGCACTGTTCTTCGGCGCGATGGGCATCAACGAGCACGCAAAGGTCAAGGTCCGGACTGTGTGATGGAGCCCCCGGCCGCGGAGTACCGCGGCCACCCCCCGAGGGGGTGCGGGCCCGCTTGAAATTTGTTCCTTGACCAAGGCCGATTCGGCCTTATGTTTCACCGATGGAAACCTATCACGGCACGACCATTCTGAGCGTGCGCCGCGGCAATGTCGTCGCGCTCGGCGGCGACGGCCAGGTCACGCTGGGCAACATCGTCGTCAAGGCCTCGGCCCGCAAGATCCGCAAGCTCTATCGCGACCAGGTGCTGGCCGGCTTCGCCGGCGCCACGGCCGACGCCTTTACATTGTTCGAGCGTTTCGAGGCCAAGCTCGAGAAGCACCAGGGGCATCTGGTCAAGTCGGCGATCGAGCTGACCAAGGACTGGCGCACCGATCGCGTGCTGCGCCGCCTGGAAGCGATGCTCGCCGTCGCCGACAAGGACGCCTCGCTGATCATCACCGGCAACGGCGACGTGCTCGAGCCCGAGCACGGCATCGTCGCGATCGGGTCGGGCGGCGCCTATGCGCAGGCGTCGGCCCGCGCGCTGCTCGCGAACACCGAACTCGCGCCGCAGGAGATCGTCAAGAAGTCGCTCGAGATCGCCGGCGATCTTTGCATCTACACGAATCAGAACCACATCATCGAAACGCTGGGCGGACCGCAATGAAATCGAGCATGACGCCCCAGGAGATCGTCTCGGAGCTGGACCGCCACATCGTCGGACAGGGCAGCGCAAAACGCGCCGTCGCGATCGCGCTGCGCAACCGCTGGCGGCGCCAGCAGGTCGACGAGAAGATGCGCGCCGAGATCACGCCGAAGAACATCCTGATGATCGGGCCCACCGGCGTCGGCAAGACCGAGATCGCGCGCCGTCTCGCAAAACTGGCCGACGCGCCGTTCATCAAGGTCGAGGCGACCAAGTTCACCGAGGTCGGCTACGTCGGCAAGGACGTCGATTCGATCGTGCGCGATCTGGTCGACATGGCCGTCAAGCAGGAGCGCGAAAGCGCCATGCGGCGCCACCGCAGTCGCGCCGAAGACGCCGCCGAGGACCGCGTGCTGGACATCCTCGTGCCGCCGCCGCGCTCATCGTCCGGCAGCGACTTCGGGTTCGGCTCTTCGTCGTCATCGTCGACGCCGGCCGCAGCGCCCGACAACACCGCGCGCCAGGTGATGCGCAAGCGCCTGCGCGAAGGGGCCCTGGACGACAAGGAGGTCGAGCTCGAGCTGGCCGAGCCCAAGCCCGCGCTCGAGATCATGGGCCCGCCCGGCATGGAGGACATGACCGAGCAGCTCAAGGGCATGTTCGCCAACCTGGGCGGCACGAAGAAGAAGCAGCGCAAGGTCAAGATCGCCGAGGCGCTGAAGCTGCTGATAGACGAAGAGGCCGCGAAGCTCGTCAACGACGACGAGGTCAAGACCGCCGCGCTCGCGAACGCCGAGCAGAACGGCATCGTCTTCATCGACGAGATCGACAAGGTCGCATCGCGCTCGGAGACCAGCGGGGCCGATGTCTCGCGCCAGGGCGTGCAGCGCGACCTGCTGCCGCTGGTCGAGGGCACCACGGTCAACACGAAATACGGCATGGTCAAGACCGACCACATGCTGTTCATCGCATCGGGCGCGTTCCACCTGAGCAAGCCCAGCGATCTGATCCCGGAGCTGCAGGGGCGCTTCCCGATCCGCGTCGAGCTCGGCTCGCTGTCGGTCGACGACTTCGAGGCGATCCTGACGCAGACCCATGCGAGCCTGGTCAAGCAGTACACGCTGCTGCTCGCGACCGAAGGCGTCACGCTGGAGCTGCAGCCCGATGCGATCCGCCGCATCGCGCAGATCGCCTACGACGTCAACGAGCGCACCGAGAACATCGGCGCACGGCGCCTCGCGACCGTGATGGAGCGGCTGCTCGACGAGATCAGCTTCGACGCACCGAACCGCGGCGGTCAGACGGTCAGCGTCGGCGCGGCCGAGGTCAACGCGAAGCTGGCCGAGCTGGCACAGAACGAGGATCTCTCGCGCTACATCCTTTGAGCGCGCCAGCGCCGCGCTCTACGATCAAAGCGCCAGGCGGTGCGACTGCAGTTGCAGCAAGCCGTCGAAGATCAGCGTGTCCACCATCTCGAACGGCAGCGAGATCAGCGGCGCCAGCTTGACCGCGGCACCGCCCGACATGATCAGCGCCGGCTCCTGCCCGGTGCGGGCGAGCAGCTTGCGGTGCATGCGCTCGATGGCGCCGGCGATTGCATCGGTGCCGCCGCTCATCAGCGCGTCGCTGGTGTTGGTCGGGAAATCCACGGCTTCGCCGGTCGGTGCCTTCAGCCCGGCCGTGCCCATCTCGAGGGCCTTCAGCATCAGCCCGAAGCCGGGCAGGATCAGCCCGCCGAGGAAACGCCCGGTGTGGTCGACCGCATCGACGGTGACTGCGGTGCCGACCATCACGACCAGCACCGGCCGCGCCGGCCCGTGCGCGAGCACACGATGGCGTGCGCCGATCGCCGCGACCCAGCGGTCGACGCCGAGCCGGCTCGGGTGGTCGTAGCTGTTGACCACGCCGCAGGCTTGGGCAGACGAGACGACCCAGCGCGGCTCCACATCCCAGATCTCGAGCTGCTCTTCGACACGGCGCCGCACACCCTCGCCGGCGACGTTGGAGCCGAGCATGCTGGCCGGCTGCGGCAACGCGTGCCATTCCGTCTCGGCCAGGTTGTCGATGGTCTCGAGGAAGACCGCGCCGTGGCGCAGCAGCGCTGCGCCCGGCTGCGGCGACGAGAACTCTGCCCACTTGAGGCGGGTATTGCCGATGTCGATCGCGAGGAAGGTCATGATCTCGTGGACATGCGGGTCGAAGGGAAACGTCCGTCGTCAGGCCGACGCGACGCGGCTGCCGAGCAGATGCCGCACGCGGCGCAACGTCTGCGCCGCGGCCAGCGATCGATGCGGCTTCGTGATGCGTGCTTCGACCTCGTCGAGCAACGCGACCAGGTCGGCGCGGCTGCGCGCACGGCGCAGCCGCATCAGCGTCAGCGAGCCGGCGACCGGTGCTTCCTGGCGCACCGCCCGCACGAGGATGTTGCGCGCTTCGACGAACGCCGTGTCGTCGTTGGGCGCGTCGTTCAGCGCGGCATACCAGGAGTCGGCCGGCGATTCGTCGTCGAGCAGCTGACCGGCCTGGGTGGTCTCGGGCTGCAGGGTCCGCGACGGCGGCAACACCGAGTCGTCGTCGGCGCCCCGGAAAGCGCTCACGCCGTTCGGGCCGGACAGCGGCAGGTCCACATGCAGCGTGTCGGCGGCACCCGGTTCGTCTTCGATCAGCAGCGAGAAGGTCGGCGGCGGCAGCATGATCAGGCCCAGCTCGAGCAGTTCGTCGAAGCAGCTGTCCGGCACGCCGGCCTTCGAGGCCAGGGTGCGCACTTCGACCGCCGAGCGCTTGCCGTCGACCAGGAACAGCACCGTGCGATGCCGCTGACTCAGACGGCGCGCCCGGGTGCTCAGCTCGGCCTGGCCGTCGGGCGTCTTGATCGGAACCGTGCCATTGACCACGCGAACCTCCTGTTGCCCGAACCCGTTGGCGCATGGGGTCCGTGCATCCCCTCCCGGCGCGATTGTGCCGTCAAACGGCGAAAACGCATCGGCGACGCGCGACGGCGCCGCGCTGCAAAAGTCACAGGCCCCGTGGCACCCGGCACAGGCGGTACACTTCGCCAATTGACGTATACGTCAATTACGGGCCGCGTGGCCCCGATCGACACGGAGACGGCGTGGCCAAGTCCCAATCCCCCTCGCTGGCGGACTACCGCTTCGATGCAGCGCTGACCAAGACCGGCGCGAAGCGCTTCGACCTGCGCCGCTACGACCCGGCCGCACGGCCGTTTTCGAGCGGCGACAAGGTGCGTGACAAGGCCGCGGTCGAGGCGCTGGCGACCGGCCTGGACAAGCTGCAGGACATCTTCTATGCCGATCGCCGCTACAAGCTGCTGGTCGTGCTGCAGGGAACCGACACGGCCGGCAAGGACGGCACGATCCGCGGCGTGTTCGGCCAGATGAGCGCACTGGGCGTGCGCACGGTAGGCTGGAAGGCGCCAACCGAGCCGGAACGCGCGCACGACTACCTGTGGCGCATCCACCAGCAGGTGCCGGCCAACGGCGAGATCGCGATCTTCAACCGCAGCCACTACGAAGACGTGCTGGTGCCGGTCGTCAGCGGCTGGATCACGCCCGAGCAGACGCAGCAGCGCTACGCGCAAATCAACGACTTCGAGCGCATGCTGGTCGAGAACGGCACGGTCGTCTGCAAGTTCATGCTGCACATCTCGAAGGACGAGCAGCGCGTGCGCCTGCAGGAGCGGCTCGACGATCCGACCAAGCACTGGAAGTTCGCGGCCGGCGACCTCGAAGCGCGCAAGCAATGGGGCGCCTACCAGAAGGCCTACCGCGACGCGATCGCCGCGACCGGCACGCCGTGGGCCCCGTGGACCATCGTGCCGGCTGACTCGAAGACCCATCGCAACCTGATGATCGCCAGGGCGATGACGCAGGTGTTCGAATCGCTGAAGCTGCGCTATCCGCCGGGCAGCCCGGAGCTGGCGAACATCCGCGTCGAATAGCGACGCCCAGGCGGACACAACCGGAGACGACCTTGACCGACCTCTCAGCCGAATACAAGGCTCTGGCCGAATACCGGCCGACGAACAAGGTGCGCTTCGTCACGGCGGCCTCGCTGTTCGACGGCCACGACGCGGCGATCAACATCATGCGGCGCATCCTGCAGGGCATGGGCGCCGAGGTGATCCACCTGGGGCACAACCGCTCGGTCGACGAGGTCGTCACGGCGGCACTGCAGGAAGACGCGCAAGGCATCGCGATCAGCAGCTACCAGGGCGGCCACGTCGAGTACTTCAAGTACATGGTGGACCTGCTCAGGGCACGCGGCGGCGAGCACATCCAGGTCTTCGGCGGCGGCGGCGGCGTGATCGTGCCCAGCGAGATCACCGAGCTGCAAGGCTACGGCGTCGCGCGCATCTACAGCCCCGAGGACGGCCAGCGCATGGGCCTGGCCGGAATGATCGGCGAGATGCTGATGCGCTGCGATGCCGACCTCTCGGGCTATGCGCCGAAGACGCTGGACCCGATCCGCGGGCAGACCGAAGCGCATTGGCGAGCGTTGGCGCAACTGATCACCGCGCTCGAGAACGGCAAAGCGCCCGAGGCGCTGAAGAACGCGCTGCATGCCGCCGCGCGGGACACCCGCATCCCGGTCGTCGGCATCACCGGCACCGGCGGCGCGGGCAAGAGCTCGCTGACCGACGAGCTGATCCGCCGGCTGCGCCTGGACCAGGGCGATCGCCTGCACATCGCGGTGATCTCGATCGACCCGTCGCGGCGCAAGAGCGGCGGCGCGCTGCTGGGCGACCGGATCCGGATGAACGCGATCGGCCCGTGGGGCTCGGGTCCGCGCGTCTTCATGCGCAGCCTCGCGACCCGCGACTTCGGCAGCGAGATCAGCCAGGCACTGCCTGATGCGCTGGCCGCCTGCAAGACCGCCGGGTTCGACCTGATCGTCGTCGAGACCTCCGGCATCGGCCAGGGCGATGCGGCGATCGTGCCGCTCGTCGACGTGCCCATGTACGTGATGACCCCCGAGTACGGCGCCGCGAGTCAGCTCGAGAAGATCGACATGCTGGACTTCGCCGAGTTCGTTGCGATCAACAAGTTCGACCGCAAGGGCGCGGCCGACGCGCTGCGCGACGTCGCCAAGCAGGTGCAGCGCAACCGCTCGGCGTTCCAGAGCCCACCCGAAGCGATGCCCGTGTTCGGCACGATGGCCAGCCGCTTCAACGACGACGGCGTCACCGCGCTGTACCAGGCGCTCGCGCCGCGGCTCGCAGCGCTGGGCCTGGTGCTGGGCGACCACACGCTGCCGCAGGCCGACACGCGGCACAGCACCCATCAGGTCGCGATCGTGCCGGGCGCCCGCGTGCGCTACCTGGCCGACATCGCCGACACCGTGCGCGGCTACAAGCGCCAGGCCATCGCGCAGGCCCGGCTCGCGCGCGAGATCCAGCAACTGCGCGAAGCCGCCCGCATGCTGACCGAAGGCAAGCCCGACAAGGCGCGCGCCTCCGAAGCGGCGCTCGACCTCGCGGTCAAGCGCGAAGCCAAGCTCGACGCCGATGCGAAGCAGCTGCTCGCGATGTGGCCGCAGATGCAGCAGGCCTATGCCGGCGACGAGTACGTCGTGAAGATCCGCGACAAGGAGATCCGCACCGCGCTGACCCACACCACCTTGTCGGGCAGCAAGATCCGCAAGGTCGCGCTGCCGCAGTACGAAGACCACGGCGAGATCCTCAAGTGGCTGATGCTGGACAACGTGCCGGGCAGCTTCCCCTACACGGCCGGCACCTTCGCGTTCAAGCGCGAAGGCGAGGACCCGACGCGCATGTTCGCCGGCGAGGGCGACGCGTTCCGCACCAACAAGCGATTCAAGCTGCTGTCCGAAGGCATGCCGGCCAAACGGCTGAGCACGGCCTTCGACTCGGTCACCCTGTACGGCAACGACCCCGACTTGCGCCCGGACATCTACGGCAAGGTCGGCAACTCGGGCGTCTCGATCGCGACCCTCGAGGACATGAAGGTGCTGTACTCGGGCTTCGACCTGACGAACCCGGCCACCAGCGTCAGCATGACGATCAACGGCCCCGCGCCGACGATCCTCGCGATGTTCATGAACACCGCGATCGACCAGAACCTCGACAAGTTCCGCACCGACAACGGCCGCGAGCCGACCGCCGACGAGGCGCAGAAGATCCGCGCCTGGGTCAAGGAGAACGTGCGCGGCACGGTCCAGGCCGACATCCTGAAGGAAGACCAGGGCCAGAACACCTGCATCTTCTCGACCGAGTTCTCGCTCAAGGTGATGGGCGACATCCAGGAGTACTTCATCGCCAACGATGT
>DATEFR010000341.1:0-4445 GCA_035280545.1 Burkholderiaceae bacterium
GGCCAGTTGTACGGCCTGCATGGCACGGCCGATTCGTTGGACCTGAAGTCCAGCGTCGCGCTGGTGCTGGACCAGGACACCAACGAAGTGCTGTTCAGCAAGAACCCGCAAGCGGTGCTGCCGATCGCCTCGCTGACCAAGCTGATGACCGCGCTGGTCGTCACCGAGGCCAAGCAGCCGCTCGATGAGGTGCTGACCGTCACCGAAGACGATATCGACACCGAGAAGAACAGCCGCTCGCGCCTGAGAGTCGGCACACAGCTGAGCCGCGAGGAGATGCTGCATCTGGCGCTGATGTCGTCCGAGAACCGTGCTGCCCATGCGCTGGGGCGCCACTACCCAGGTGGGCTCGAGGCGTTCGTGGCGGCGATGAACCAGCGCGCGCAAAGCCTGGGCATGACCGACACGCACTATGTCGAGCCGACCGGGCTGTCGAGCCGCAACCAGTCGAGCGCGCGTGACTTGGCCGTGCTGGTGAAGGCAGCGCACGAATACCCGCTGATCCGCGAATTTTCGACGTCGCCGGAATACGCGGTCGAGCTCGGCAATCGCATGGCGCAATTCCACACGACCAACTCGCTCGTGAAGAGCCCGCTGTGGGACATCGGCCTGCAAAAGACCGGTTACATCACCGAAGCTGGCCGCTGCCTCGTGATGCAGGCCAAGCTGGCCGGGCGCCAGCTGATCATGGTGTTCCTCGATTCGGCCGGCAAGTACTCGCGCCTCGGCGATGCCGAGCGCGTGCGCCGCTGGATCTCGACCGAGCTGCCGGCGCATCCGCCGACGGCGGAGGTGTCGGTCAAGGCCGCGTCCTGATCGGACTGACGTCGGCGCCCATCGAACAAAAGCCGCCCTCGAGGCGGCTTTTGTTTTTGTTCCGCGGCGCTCAGGCCGCGCCGGATGATGCTCTGCTGTTGCCGGCGCGGTGTCCGAGCGCTTCCGAGATCTGTGCCGCGGTGGCCTTCAACCGCTCCAGCCAGGCCTCCTCGAGCCGGTCGGCCGGCGCCGAGATCGACAGCCCGGCAACCAGCTTGCCCTGGTCGTCCAGAATGCCGGCGGCCATGCAGCGTACCCCCAGTTCGAGTTCTTCGTCGTCGCGCGCGGTGCCGTACTGGTTGACCCGCGCCAGTTCGCGCTCGAGCGGCGCGAGCTCGGTGATGCTGTTGCGCGTGTGGCCGGCCAGACCGGTGCGCGCGGCGTACGCGCGCACGCGCTGGGCATCGTCCTGGGCAAGGAAGAGCTTGCCGACGGAGGTCAGATGCAACGGCGCCCGCCCGCCGACCGCTCGAACCACCTGCATGCCCGAACGCTCGCTGTAGGTGCGCTCGATGTAGACGATTTCGTCGCCTTGTCGCATCGAGAGGTTGACCGGCTGGTGCGTGAGTTTGTGCAGCTCACGCATCGGGCCGATCGCCGCCTCGCGCACGTCCAGCCGCGCTTTCACGAGGTTGCCGAGTTCGAGCAGCCGCATGCCCAGCCGATAGCTGCCGGCCTCGGGTCTGTCGACGAAGCGGCCTATCGTCAAGTCATTCAGGATGCGGTGTGCGGTCGACGGGTGCAGACCGGTCTGCTCGCTGATGACCTTCAGTGGCACCGGGTCGGGGTGTGCGGCCAGCACGTCGAGCAGTCCGAAGGCGCGCTCGAGTACCTGGATCGTCGGGGTCTTGGTGTCGTTCTTGACCATGCGGGCGGTTCTTCTCCAACGGCCCGATTTTGTATCGCGAAAGCTTCGGTTGCAATCCGAGAATGGAAATGTTCAGACATCGGCACCGGCGTCGAAGGCGGACACCGCATGCAGTGCGCTGCGGACAGCCCCTTCGAGCGTTGCCGGATAGGGCCCGGCAACGTAGTCGGCAGCGGCGTGCAGGCCCGGCGCAATGAACGACGGTGGCCGCCGCAGGCCGGGCGTGCAACGGAAGGTCGCGCGCCTCTCGGTGAAGCTGCGCAGCTCGCGAATGTCGGCATCGGGCTTCAGACGCAGCCGTTGGCGCGCTTGCCGTTCGGTGGCGAGCAGGGTCGCCGGCAAGCCGCGCTCGACCCATGGCGCGGCACCGCTGACGACGAACGCCAGCACGCCGTCGTGCCCGCCGAGTTGGCCGCGGTCGAACACGAACTGCGCCGGCGCGGTGTCGGCATCCGACGGCAGCGCGAGCATCGGTTCCGGCATGCGCGCGCCATCGGCATGCAGATAGACGGTGACGATGGGCTCGAAGCGCAGTGCCGATGCGGCTTGCGACCACTGCGGCGCGATCGCTTGCGTCAGTCGCGCCGCTTCGACGGATGTCGTCGCGAGCACGACTCGGTCGTAGTGTTCGCCATCGACCCACCAGCTGTCGTCGTCGCCCGGCGCGAGCTCGCCGACGCGGCGAGACATCCGAAGCGCCGCCCCGTGCTGTGCCAGCCACGCGGCGGCCGGGTCGGGCAGCAGTTCGCTGAGCCCGGCGCGCGGCAGCAGCAGGTCGGCCGAACCGGAACCCGAGAACAGCGCATCCTTCAGCACGCGCAGGAACACTGCGGCGCTGGCTTCCTGGGCCGGCGTGTTCAGCGCGGCGACGCACAGCGGCTCGATCAGTTCGTTGCGCAGGGCGGCGCCAAGCCCGGCCGTCAGTGCGGCGACGCTGAGCTGCTCGTCGCAGCGAAAGCCTCGCGCCGCCCAGCCTGTCGCGGCGGCCAGCAACCCCAGTCGTTCGCGTAGACGCCAGCCGCGGTGGCCCAGCACGCCCCGCACGAACGCGAGCATCGGTGCGCCGCCGGGCAGGCGCAGGCCGATGCCGTCGGGCCCGATCAGCGCCAGCGGTCGGCGCTCGAGCAGGCGATCGGGTTCTGCGCCGACGCGGCGCATCAGGGCAAGCGTCGCGCTGTAGGCGCCGATCAGGATGTGCTGACCATTGTCGAGCGCACGGCCGTCGACTGCGACGCTGCGCGCCCGGCCGCCGAGTTGCGCGGCCATCTCGAACAGCGTCACCGCATGGCCGCGCTGCGTTGCCTCGACCGCGGCGGCGAGCCCGGCCCAGCCGCCGCCGATCACCGCGACGCGCTTGGCTGCGGCAGGCGGATGTGTCGACGGGCGCAGCCGCCGTTCAGCCATTGCGCCAGTTCGTGCGCATCGCGATCCACAGCTTGCGCAGCGGCGTCAGCGAGGTGCGTTGATGCAGCACTTGGAAGCCCCCGGCCTCGATCTCGCGCAACAGCGAGCGGTAGATGTTGGCCATCATCAATCCCGGCTTCTGGGCGCTGCGATCGACCTCGGGCAGCAGGGCGAACGCCTCGTCGTAGGTGCGGTGCGCGCGCTCGGCCTGGAACTTCATCAGCGCGGTGAAGCGTTCGCTGTAGCCGCGGTTCAGGACTTCCTGCGCCTTCACATCGAACTGCTTGAGCTCCGACATCGGCAGGTAGATGCGGCCGCGGCGCGCGTCGTCGCCGACATCGCGGATGATGTTGGTCAGCTGCATTGCGAGGCCCAGGCGGTGCGCGTAGTCGACCGTCGTGGCCTGCGTGCGGCCGAAGATCGTGGCTGCCACCTCGCCGACGACGCCGGCGACCAGATGGCAGTAGCGCGCAAGGCCGACGAAGTCCAGATAGCGCGACTGCTCGAGGTCCATCTGGCAGCCGTCGATCACGGCCAGCAGATGCTCGGCGCGGATGTCGTAGGTCGGCACATGCGGCATCAGCGCCTGCGTGACCGGGTGCGTCGGCCGGCCGCCGAACGCCGACCCGACTTCGCTGCGCCACCAGGCGAGCTTGGTCGCGGCCACGCCGGGATCGCCGACCTCGTCGACCACGTCGTCGACTTCGCGGCAGAACGCGTAGAAAGCGGTGATCGCGGCGCGGCGCGGCGGCGGCAGAAAGAGGAACGCGTAGTAGAAGCTGGAGCCGCTCTTGGCGGCCTTGTCCTGTACGTACTGCTCGGGGGTCATGCGATGGCCTTGTGCTGCACGCGATCGGCGCGCATCCGCAGGGCGCGCCACAGTAGCAACGGCGCGTCGTGTGCGCGCAAGGTCGGCCGTTCCGTCAGGCTCGCGTAGTCCGAGCGTTCGATTTTCTCGAGGATGCGCAAGCCGCCTTGCACGACCAGCCGCAGCTCCCAGCCGGCGCGCCCGGGCACTGCGAGCGCGAGCGGCGCGCCGGCGTGCATCAGCTCGGTGGCCCAGGCGACGAGCTCGGCGATCATGCGGCGCACGGCCGGCGTGTCGCGGCTGGCCAGCAAGTCGGCGGGCGCGATGCCGTGTCGTCCCGCATCGGTTTGCGGCACGTACAAGCGCCCGCGCGGTGCATCGATGCTCAGGTCCTGCCAAAAGTTCGCGAGCTGCAGCGCGGTGCAGATCGCGTCCGACTGGCGCTGCAAGACGGGATCGGCGATGCCATACAGGTGCAGCAGCAGCCGTCCGACCGGGTTGGCCGAGCGTCGGCAGTAGTCCAGCAGCTCCGTGCGGTCGGCGTAGCAC
>DATEFR010000342.1:0-9995 GCA_035280545.1 Burkholderiaceae bacterium
CCGTGCTGCTGGATCGCGATGAGCGGCATCGCGAGAGCGGGCGCGTGTCCATCCGCACGCTCGCGCAGCTGCTGTCTCGATAGGCCGCGACCATGCAGCGGCCGGTCCGCTTCAGCCGGGCTCGGTGTCTTCGAGCAACGAAAACATCACCGCAAAGATCTCCTGGGTCGACACTGAGCCGCCGGCATCCTTCTCGACCAGGATCAGCTGCTGCTCGCCGGGCAGGCCGGCGGGTATCGCCATCTTGCCGCCGGGCTTCAACTGGTAGATCAGCGATGGCGGAATCAGCTCGGGAGCCGCCGTGACGATCACCTTGTCGAACGGCGCGTGTTCGGGCCACCCGCGGTAGCCGTTGCCGACTCTGACCTCGACATTGGCACAGCCTTGCCTGGCCAGGCGGTGGCGCGCCTGCGTGGCCAGCTCTTCGATGAGCTCCATGCTGTAGACCTGCCGTGCCAACCGGGCCAGGACGGTCGATTGATAGCCCAGCCCGGTGCCGATCTCCAGCACCGTGTCGGTAGTCTGCACGTCGAGCAGGTCGGTCATGACGGCCACGATGAACGGCTGCGAGATCGTCTTGCCGAAGCCTATCGGCAGCGGCGTGTCCGCGTAGGCGTACGGCCGCAGCTCCAGCGGAACGAATTCGTGGCGCGGGACCTGGCCCATGACGTCCATGACCTTCGGGCTCAGCGCCGCCTTGCCCAGGTGGCCGCATGCAAAGACGGCCTGGGCCGAGATTTCCGCGAGCATGCGCTGGCGCAGTCGCGCGAATTCGTCGTCGCTCATCGCCTGTCCATCGTACGCCTGCGAGTGGGCGGCTGTGTCCCCGTGGCTACAATGAAAGCGCAATCAACAAGCCGGCGTCATGCCGGCTTTTTGTCGGATGTCGGACGCGGCGGCTGATGCCGCTCGCTTCGCGAATCCGACACCATCGATGGATTCCCATTCCTTCTCGCTACGCCGCATTGCCGTTTCCGCCTTCGGCCCGACGCTGCTGTTCGGCCTGGGCGAGGGAGCCATCCTCCCGGTCATTCCGCTGACCGCGCGCGATCTGGGTGCCTCGGTGGCGATGGCAGCGCTGGTTGTCGCGCTGATCGGCATCGGCTCGCTGGTCAGCAACATTCCCGCTTCACTGATCACGATGCATCGCGGCGAGCGCTGGGCCATCGTCGCCGCGGCGCTGTGGTGCGCCGTTGCCATGGCGCTGTGCGCGTGGACCACGCACCTCGGCGTCTTCGCGATCGGCTGCTTCATGGTCGGCATGTCGCAGGCGGTGTTCAGCCTGGCGCGGCAGAGCTACCTGACCGAAGCCGTGCCGGTGGAGTTCCGGGCCCGTGCGCTGTCGACCTTGGGCGGCGTGATGCGCATCGGCATGTTCTTCGGGCCGTTCGTCGCGGCCGCGGCGATCCATCGCTTCGGCCTGATCGGTGCGTACGGGGTCGGCATCGTGGCGCTGCTGCTGACCATGGCGATCGCCTCGCGCATCCCCGATCTCGAGACGACCGACCAGGCGCGCCACGACAGGGTCCAGGCCGCCGCCGAACCTGCGGCCGCGGCGATGGCGGCACCGACGCTGCGCGCGATCGTGCGCAACCACCGCCATGTGTTCGTCACGCTGGGCATCGGCGTGCTGCTGGTCAGCGCGGTGCGCGCGACGCGTCAGGCGGTGATCCCGCTGTGGGCCGATCAGCTCGCGCTCGAAGCCTCGGTCGCGTCGCTGATCTACGGCATCGCCGGCGGCATCGACATGCTGGTGTTCTATCCGGCCGGCAAGGTGATGGACGAGAAAGGTCGCCGCTGGGTCGCGGTGCCGTCGATGGTCGTGATGGGCGTCGCGCTGCTGCTCACGCCGTTGACGCATGGCGCCTGGACGCTGCTGCTCGCCGCCGCGGTGCTGGGCTTCGGCAACGGCATAGGCTCGGGCATGGTGATGACCATAGGCGCCGATCACTCGCCCAGCGTCGGGCGGGCGCACTTTCTCGGTGTGTGGCGGCTGATGTCCGACATCGGCTCGTCGTGCGGACCGGCGCTGTTGTCGCTGCTGGCCGCCGTGCTGTCGCTGGGCGCCGGCATCGTCGTCACCGGGCTGCTGGCCTTCGCGGCGGCTGCGCAGCTCGCCTACTGGATCCCGCGCGCCCACGAGCGCGGCACCACCCGCTGACGCTGCGGGCGCTCGTGCCGCTCACGCGGCGCGGTGCAGCATGCGCCCGGCCCGCGCGAGGACCTGGGCGCCATCCGACTCCGCGTACGCGAGCCGGCCATTCACGTAGACGCGGCTGACGCCGACACTCGCGCTGATCGGCTGCGCATAGGTCGCGGTGTCCGCGATGCGCGCCGGATCGAACACGACGACATCGGCATACGCGCCGGGCCGCAGCACACCGCGCTGCGGCATGCGGAACGTCTTCGCGGTCAGCCCGGTCATCTTGTGCACCGCCTGCTCGAGCGAGAACAGCTTGCGCTCGCGCCAGTAGCGCGCGAAGACGCGCGGGAACGCGCCCCACAGCCGCGGATGCGGATGCCGGTCGTGCGGCAGGCCGTCGCTGCCTATCATCGAACGCGGATGCGCGATCACGCGCTCGACGTCGTCCTCGTGCATCTGGAAGTAGCAGGCGCCGCCCGGCTTCAGGCGCAGGCAGGCAGTCTTCTGGTCCACGCCCCATTCGGCCGCGATGTCGGCGAGCATGCGGCCGGTCATCTCCGGATGCGTGTCGCTCCAGGTCAGCATCACGTCGATCACGCCGTCGACCAGGTCCTCGCGCAGCACGGTGGAACCCGCGACATACGGGTACACGTCCATCGCGATCGCCTGGCGCGCGGCCAGCGTGTCGATCAGCGGCAGCGTTTCGGCGGTGCGCCCCCATTGCGACGGGCCGGCGCACTTGTGGTGCGAGATCACCAGCGGCACGCCGGCCTCGAATGCGCAGTCGCCGGCCTCGTGCATCGCCTCGATGATGGCCTGCATCTCGCTGCGCAGGTGCGTCGCGTAGACGCCGCCGTGGCGCGCGACGATGCGCGCGAGCGCGGTCACCTCGTCGGCCGGCGCCGCGTAGGCTTCTTCGTAGAACAGGCCCGACGACAGGCCGTGCGCGCCGGCGGCCAGGCTCTCGTCCAGCAGCGTCGCCATGCGCTCGCGCTCGTCGGCATCGGCCGGGCGCGACAGGTCGGCCAGCGCCGCGTAGCGCAGCGTCGTGTGGCCGACCAGCGCGGCCACGTTCAGTGCCGGCGCGGCTGCCGTGACCGCGGCGCGGTACGCCGCCATCGTCGGGTAGCGGAACGAGTCGGCACCGAGCAGGGTCAGCGGCGGGCCGGCTGCGTCGACGCGGTAGGGCGCGAGCGAGATGCCGCAGTTGCCGGTCACGACCGTCGTGATGCCTTGCGACAGTTTCGCGAGATAGGCCGGCTGTTTCAGCACGATCGCATCGTCGTGCGTGTGCGCATCGATGAAGCCGGGGGCGATCGCGAGCCCGGTGCAGTCGACGACCTCGATGTCTTCCAGCGCGAGGCCGTGCGGCAGGCGCGAGCGCACGCCGGCGCCCAGGCGCACGATGCAGTCGTCGACGATCAGCACGTCGCCGGGCCACGATGGCCCGCCCGACCCGTCGATCACGAGCCCGCCTTCGAGCAGCACCGCGTCAGCCACGGTCGACGCCTCCGCCGTTCCAGCTCTGCAGCGGGTGCGTCTGCGCGTCGATGCCGTGGCGCTGCAGCGCCTCGCGCACGCCGCGCAGCCGGCTCACCGCGCGGCTGCCGACGCGCTGCGCGATCAGCACCGTGAGGATCTCGATCAAGGTCAGGTGCACCAGGTACGCATCGATGCCCACGTGCATCACCGCATCGTCCGGCACGCTGAGCGCGAGCAGCCAGTCGGCGCGCTGCGCGAGCGCGGTGTTGGGCCGCGTGATCGCGACGATCTTCGCGCCTTGCGCACGGGCGATGTCGACCGCATCGAGCAGCGAGGGCATCCCGCCGACATGGGTGATCGCGATGACGACGCCGCCGCGCTTCTGCGCGCCGGCCGCGACCTGCTGCAGGTGGTAGTCGGCCCACGCCGTGGCCGAGAGGCCCAGGCGGAACAGCCGCGCCTGCAGGTCGGTGGCCATGAACCACGAGGTGTTGCCGGCGCCGACGATGTCGATGTGCGGCGCCTTGGCGATCGCGTCGACCGCCGCGCCCAGCACCGCCATGTCGAGCTGGTTGCGCACGCCGGCGACCGAGGCCGCGGCGCTGCGCGCGATCTTCGCGACCACGTCGTCGGCGGTGTCCTCGATGTTGACGCGGCGGTGCAGCGGCGAGCCGCCCAGCGCGAGCTCCTGCGCGAGCGCGAGCTTGAACTCGCGCAGGCCGGCAAAGCCGAGGTCGCGGCAGGTGCGCATGATGGTGGGCACCGAGCTGCCGGTGCGCTCGGCGAGCTGCTCGAAGCTTTCCTGCAGCACGCGGTCCGGGTCCTCGAGCAGCACGTCGAGGATGGCGCGGCGCGTCGCCGGCGCCTTCTCGCGGATCTCGGCGACGCGCGCCAGCAGCGGCGTGGCGGCGGGGTGGTGGTTGTTCATCAGAAGTGCATCGCGACCGCGTCGGTCACGCGGTAGTCGCTCTCGACGATGGGCATCCAGTGCCACTTGTCGAAGGTCGTGCACGGATGCGAGATGCCCAGGCCGATGCGCTCGCCGACGACCGGCGCCGACAGCGCGTCGACGGCGGTGTCCCAACGCAGGTACGCGTGCTGATCGTTCAGCGCGGTGATCTTCCAGCTTGCCGGCACCGCGAGCGGCGTCGTCGCGCCGCGCGGCGCACGCGCGAACGGGATCGGCATCTCGATGTCGAACGAGAGGTCGCGCCGCCCGACCGCGACGATCGCGAGACCCGGCTCGGGGCACGACTGCACGGTGGCCCAGACCTCGAGCGCCGGGCGCAGCGTCTCGCCGCAGTCGCAGCGCTGGGCGACCGCCGCGAGCATGCGGCTGTAGTTGCCGTGGTCGTGGGTCACGTAGCAGCCCGAGCGCAGCAGCCCGCGCACCGGCCGGCCCAGCGCCGGCTTCAGGCGCCCGGCGACCAGGTCGAAGATCGCCGAGCCGCCGGCCGAGATCAGGATCTCGTCGGTGTCGAACAAGCGCTCGCGATCGGCCAGCTGGGCGATCGCCTCGACGCGGTCCATCAAGGCCGCGGCATAGGGCGCATCGTCCTCGGTCCGGCCTTTCGCGCCCAGGCCTTCGTAGCATTCGATGCCGACCAGGTCCACCGCGGTGCTCGTGTGCAGGCGGCGGGCGAGCGCGCTCGCCTCGTCCGCGGTGCGACAGCCGGTACGGCCGCCGGCCACGCCGATCTCGAGCAGCACCTCGAAGCGCACGCTGCCCGGGTGCGCGGCATGCCACGCCTCGATCAGCCCGAGCTGCGCCAGCGAGTCGACCAGGAACACGATGCGCAGCCCCGGATGGCGGGCGAGCAACTGCTGGATGCCGGCGAGGTCCTCGTCGGCCAGCACCTGGTTCGCGATCAGCGTGCGGCGCGCACCGGCCGCGACGCCCACCGCGAGTTGCGTGACGTTCGCGAAGGTCAGGCCCCACGCGCCGGCGTCCAACTGACGCTTGAAGAGCTGCGGCGACATCGTCGTCTTGCCGTGTGGCGCGAGGTCGATGCCGCGTTCCTGCACGAAGCGCTGCATCCACGCGAGGTTGTGCTCGAGCGCCTCGCGCTTCAGCACCGCGAGCGGCAGCGGCAGGCGGCCGTCGAGCACGTTCCAGCCGAGCGCGGCGATGTCGCGCGCCGCGACCGGCGGGTGCTCGTGCGGGAAGCCCTTCAAGCCCGGTGCGAGCACGACCTCGTCGGGGCGGTTGGCGGTGTCGTTCATGCCGTCGTCACTTGACCGTTGCGTTCCAGAAGAACGGCCAGGTCGCCGGCTGGTAGTTGTCCAGCGCCGGGCTCTTCGCCGACAGGCCATTGAACTTGCCGACGTTGATGTACGGCACCTCGTCGTACACGACCTGCTGCACCTTGCCCCACAGCGCGCCCCGCTTGGCCGGATCGGCCTCGCGGTTGAATGCCGCGAGCGCCGCCTGCTTGGCCGGCGTGCCCCACCAGCCCGGCGCGCCATCGCCCAGCTGCGGCGGCGACAGCATGGGTTCGGGGAACTGGCCGCTGTGCGTGATGTAGAGGTCCCACAGCTTCGCATCGTTGCGCCGCTGCACCAGCGTGGCCCAGTCGACCACGTTCAGGTCCACCTTGAAGCCGGCGCGCTTGAGCTGCTCGGCCATCAGCAGCGCCATGTTGTAGTGGAAGTCGTACTGCCGGCTCGTCAGCACGCGTATCGGTTCGCCCTTGTAGCCGGCTTTCTCGGCGGCTTCCTTCGCGGCCTTCGCGTTGCGCTGGTTGTAGCGCTCGGTGCCGGCGGTCGAATAGAACGGCGAGCCCTTCGGGAAGTGGTTGCCCTCGGCCGTGAAGAAGCGCGTGTCGCCGAAGCCGGCGGCCAGCATCTCGCCTTCGCCCAGCGCGGTCTGGATCGCCTGGCGCAGCGGCTGGTTGGCCGCGACGCCTTCCTTGGTGTTGAGCACCAGGTACGGGAAGCCGAACGACGGCGTCAGGATGGGCACGGTCTTGCCGCTGCTCTTCTCGAGGCGCGGCAGCGCTTCGACCGGCAGCAGGTCGGCGAAGTCGTACTGCCCGGCGAGCGCGCCTTCGACGCGCGTGTTCGCATTGGGCACCGGCACGAAGCGCAGCTCCTCGATCGCCGCCTCGCGCTTGCCGCCGTAGCCGTTCGCCGCTTCCTTGCGGGCGCTGTACTTCGCGAAGCGGGTCAGCAGCACGTAGGCATCGGGCTTGCGCTCCTTGAACTGGTACGGCCCGGTGCCGACGTAGCTGGCCAGCGGCGTTGCAATCGACTCCTTGGCCATGATCGCGGCCATGCCGCTGGGCAGCGCGAGCTGCGCGAGCAGCGGCGCGTAAGGCTGCTTCAGCACGATCTGGACCGCACCCGGACCGGTGGCCTTGATGGACTCGACCTCCTTGGCCACCGCCTTGCCGCGCGGCGACTGTTCCATCCAGCGCTGCAGGCTCGCGACCACATCGTCGGCATTGAGCTCGCGGCCGCTGTGCAGCATCACGCCCTTGCGCAGCGTGATCGCGTAGCTCTTGCCGTCGGCCGAAACCTTGGGCAGCGATTCGGCCAGCATTGGCACGACGTTCCACTTCGAATCGAAGGTGTACAGCGTCTCGTAGACGTGCTGCATGATCGTGCCCACCAGGTCGGCGGTGGACGCCATCGGGTCCAGCGTCTGCGGCTCGGCGACCATCGCGAGCGTCGCGTAGTTGCGCGCGGCCAGCGCTGCCGGCGACACACCGACGGCAGCCGCCAGCGCGACGGCGAGCCCGGCGGCGCGCAGGAGGAAGGGGCGGCGGGAGGGCGTTGCGAGCGGCATGAGCATCCTCGGTTGATGTGGAATGGCGTGAAATTGAATTTCAGTTCATCGAGACTATGAATCCTGTGCGCATCGTTTCTATCAGGGTAAACCCGCGATTTGTCATCAATCCATGAAATACACTTTCAGACTCGACTGATCCTGGAGACTTCTTCAATGCCGCTCGAATACCTGGGCAACCCGCCCGTCGCGTCCGACCGCCAAGCCCGTCCGTTCTCGCCTGCCGTGCGTGCCGGCGACTTCATCTACGTGTCGGGCCAGGTGCCCGCGAATGCCGAAGGCGAGATCGTCTCGGGCGGCATCGAGGCGCAGACCCGCCAGGTGATGGAGAACCTCAAGCAGGTGCTCGCGCTGGCCGGCGCGACGTTCGACGACGTCTGCAAGTGCACCTGCTGGTTGGCCGACGCGCGCGACTTCGGCGCGTTCAACCGCATCTACATGAGCTACTTCCCGAACGGTCGCCCGGCGCGTTCGACCACCGAAGCGCGGCTGATGGTCGATGCCAAGGTCGAGGTCGACGTCGTCGCCTACAAGCCGGCGAAGTAGTCGCCGTCGACATGGCGGCTAGCGCCGCGCAGCCTTCGGACGCGCCTTTGTCGGTTGCCAACCCGACAGCGATGGTGCGCCGACATCCCCGCCCAGCGTGCGCGTCAGCGCCTGGCAGTGCTTGAACAGCACGGGGACGATCTTCGCCTCGCCCAGCGCCTCGATGCGGTAGCGCGGCCCTGAGACGCTGATCGCGCCGGCGAGCCGGTTGCCGTGGCCGAAGACCGGGCAGGCCACCGCGGCGACCTCCGGATCGCGCTCGCCGTACGAGGCCGCGTACATCGCGGCGCGTATCCGATCGAAGCGCGCGCCGCGCGCATCGCTGAACGCACGCAGCACGTGGCCCGCCGCGCCCAGGGTCAGCGTGAAACGATCGCCTTCGTGCACCAGGTCGCGCACCGTGCGCGACGCATCCGCGCGATGCAGCACGACCCGGTGCTCGCCGTCGGCGACGTAGAACGACGCACCTTCGTGCAGCTCGTCGGCGAGCTGGCGCAGCACCGGCGGCACGATCGCCGACAGGTCGAAGTGCCGCTGGTACAGCGAGCCCAGGTACAGCAGCTTGGATCCGAGGCGGTAGCTGCCGTCCTCGGAGCGCAGCACGTAGCCGAATTTCTCCAGCGACTTCAAGAGCCGCAGCAGCGTGCTCTTGTACAGGCCCGTGCGCTTCGAGAGCTCCGCGAGCGAGGTCTTGTCGTCGGTCAGCGCGTCCAGGATGGACAACGCCCGGTCCACCGCGGCCACGCCGCCATCGCTGTCGTCCTCGTTCGTGCGGGTGGGTTCGCTGTCGCTGCGTTTCATCGCGTCCGAGTGTAGGGCATGGTTTTCGGTGGTTCTGTTCTGCAGAACGATGTTATGCTGAACGGAACGATTCCGGAGACTCCCGATGACCCCAGCTCTTGCCGGCATCCGCGTGCTGGACCTGACCAACGTGCTGGCCGGCCCGTTCTGCGCCTACCAGCTCGCGCTGTTGGGCGCCGAGGTGATCAAGGTCGAGGTCCCCGGGTCCGGCGACCTGGCGCGCCAGCTCGGTGCCGATGCCGAGCTCAACGCGCAGCACATGGGCGCCTCGTTCCTTGCGCAGAACGGCGGCAAGAAATCGATCACGGTCAACCTGAAGTCGCCCGAGGGCAAGGCCGTGCTGCGCCGGCTGGTGCGGTCGGCCGACGTGCTGGTCGAGAACTTCCGGCCCGGCGTGATGAGCCGCCTCGGGCTCGCGTACGACAGCCTGCGCGAGGACCATCCGGCGCTCGTCTACTGCGCGATCACCGGCTTCGGCCAGCAAGGCCCGCTGCGTGACGCGCCGGCGTATGACCAGATCGTCCAGGGGCTGTCGGGCATGATGAGCATCACCGGCGACGCGCAATCGGCGCCGCTGCGCGTGGGCTATCCGGTCGCGGACACGATCAGCGGCATCACCGCCGCGTTCGCGATCGCCAGCGCACTGGTGCGGCGCCACACGAACGGCGAGGGTGCGTTCATCGACGTTTCCATGCTCGATTCGGCGCTCGTGACGATGGGCTGGGTGATCTCGAACCACCTGATCGCCGGCGTCGAGCCGCGGCCGCAGGGCAACGACAACTTCACCGCGGCGCCGTCCGGCACGTTCCGCACCGGCGACGGCTTGCTGAACATCGCGGCCAACAAGCAGGAGCAGTTCGAGGCGCTGGTGCGGCTGCTGGGGCGCGACGAGCTCGCGACCGACCTGCGGTTCGCGCGGCGCGAAAGCCGCAAGACCCATCGCGCCGAGCTGACCCGCGAGCTCGAGGCGGCGCTGGCAAGACGCAGCGCCCGCGAGTGGGAGGCCGCGCTGAACGAGGCCGGCGTGCCGGCCGGGCGCGTGGTCACGGTGCCGGAGGCGCTGGCGAGCGAGCAGGTCGCGGCGCGCGAGCTCTTGCAGACCTTCGACCATGTCGACGGCATCGGCAAGCGGCCTGTCACGGTCGCGAAAGCGGGCTTCAAGCTGTCGGGCAGCGATCCCGTTGCGGCCACCCCGCCGCCTGCCCTCGGGCGGGACACCGACGAGGTGCTGTCCGC
>DATEFR010000343.1:0-9912 GCA_035280545.1 Burkholderiaceae bacterium
CGCCTGCCGCCGCTGCCGAGTGCCGACATGGCGCTCGCCGCGATCGCCTGCTGGCTGCGCAGCAACGGGCTCGGCGGCCGCTGGCGCGACGAGCTGCT
Organism: Burkholderiaceae bacterium; assembly: GCA_035280545.1. Classification (GTDB taxonomy): domain Bacteria; phylum Pseudomonadota; class Gammaproteobacteria; order Burkholderiales; family Burkholderiaceae_C; genus DATCSE01. The sequence goes on from DATEFR010000343.1 coordinate 99, forward strand.
CGCGGTCGTCGACCAGGCCGGTGGTGCGGCGACGGTCGCCGCGATCGAACGCGCCGCGGTGCGGCCGCTGGGCATCGCGACGCATGCCGTGCACCTGGTGGGCCGGCGCGCGTCGGACGGGCACGTCTGGGTCCAGCAGCGCGCGCTCGACAAGGCGACCGACCCGGGCATGTGGGACACGCTGATGGGCGGCCTGGTCGCGGCGCGCGAGTCCATCGCCCGGACGCTGGAGCGCGAGACCTGGGAAGAGGCCGGCCTGCGCGTCGCCGGGCTCGACGACGTGCGCGCCTTCGGCCGCATCACGGTGCGCCGGCCGGTGCACGACGGCTACATGATCGAGCACATCGAGATGTTCGAGGCGACCGTGCCGGATGCGCTGGAGCCGCAGAACCAGGACGGCGAGGTCGCGCGGTTCGAATGCCTCGCGCCGGCCGAGCTGCGCAACCGATTGCGTGCCGATTCGTTCACGCTCGAGGCCGCTCTGATCCTCGCGGCATTCTTGGACGATCGTTAAGTCGTCGGCCGCGCCGGCCGATATGAAGCGTGTTTCCACCCCTCGCGTGCGGCCGGCCGGTCGCGTGCGGGCCGTCGTTCACGCTTTCAGGACTTGGCGATCCATGTTCCAAACCATCTCGTTCAAACGCAAGATCGGCCTCTTGGTCGGCGTCGCGATCGGCGGCCTCGTGCTGCTGTCCATCATCTCGATACTGCAGCTGCGCCAGCAGATCGTCGACGCGCGCACCGGCCAGGTGGTCACCGCGGTGCAGTCGGCGCACAGCATCGTCACGTCCTACCAGGCCAAGGTGGCGGCGGGCGCGATGAGCGACGCCGATGCGCAGAAGGCCGCGAAGGATGCGCTGCGCCTCGTGCGCTACAACAAGACCGACTACGTCTTCATCTTCACGCTCGAAGGCGGCGGCGTGATGCACCCGATCAAGCCCGAGTTCGACAGCCAGAACATGCTGGGCAAGCTGAAGGACAACGCCGGCAACGACTTGATCGCCGGCCTGGTCGCGCTGATGAAAACGAGCCGCGACGGCACCGGGTTCCAGCTGATCGACTTCCCGCGCCCCGGCACCACGGTGCCGGTGCCGAAGCTGACGTACGTGCAGGCGGTGCCCGGCTGGAACTGGATGGTCGGCTCGGGCATGTACCTCGACGATGTCGACGCGGCGGTGCGCCAGGCGGTGCTGAAGAACCTCGCGGTCGTCTTGTCGGTGCTGCTGGTGATCGGCGGACTGGGCTTCGTCGTTGCGAAGAGCGTGCTGCACCAGATCGGCGGCGAGCCGGAGCACGCGATGCGCGCGATGGAGGAAGTGCGTGCCGGCAATCTCGCCGTCGAGATCGTCGCGCCGCATCCGGGCAGCGTGATGCATGCGCTGGCCGGGATGATCGAATCGCTGCGCGGCACGGTGCTGCGCGTGCGCCAGTCGACCGACAGCATCTCCACCGCGTCCAGCGAGATCGCGACCGGCAACCTCGACCTTTCGGGTCGCACCGAGCAGACCGCCTCGAACCTGCAGCAGACCGCCGCGTCCATGGAGCAGCTGACCGGCACCGTGAACCAGACCGCGGCGTCGGCGAACAAGGCCAACGAGCTCGCGATGTCGGCCTCGACGGCCGCGGAGAAGGGCGGCGCGGTCGTCGCGCAGGTCGTGCAGACGATGGACGACATCAACGCGAGCTCGAAGAAGATCGCCGACATCATCGGCGTGATCGACGGCATTGCGTTCCAGACCAACATCCTCGCGCTGAACGCGGCCGTCGAAGCGGCGCGCGCCGGCGAGCAGGGCCGCGGCTTCGCGGTGGTGGCCGGCGAAGTGCGTTCGCTCGCGCAGCGTTCCGCCTCCGCGGCCAAGGAGATCAAGGACCTGATCGGCGCCTCGGTCGAGCGCGTCGAGTCGGGCGCGGTGCTGGTCGGCGAGGCCGGCGAGGCGATGACCACCATCGTCGCCAGCGTGCGCAAGGTCGCCGCGACGATCTCGGAGATCACCGCGGCGGCGTCCGAGCAATCGGCCGGCATCGGCCAGGTCAACGGCGCGGTCAGCGAGCTCGACAAGATGACGCAGCAGAACGCCGCGCTGGTCGAGCAGTCGGCGGCCGCCGCCGAAAGCTTGAAGGAACAGGCGCACCGCCTGTCGGAAGTGGTGCAGGTGTTCCGGCTCGCGTCGGCCCACTGACGCGGCGTTCCTCTTCAGCCGAATCGCAACGCCATCACGCCGCCGACGACCACGCAGGTGCCGATCGCGCGCTGCCAGCCGAAGCGTTCCTTCAGCACGGCGGTGCCGAGCACCGCGGCGAACAGCACCGAGGTTTCGCGCAAGGCGGCAACCGATGCGACCGGCGCGCGCGTCATCGCCCACAACGCGATCGCATACGACCCGATCGACGCGCTGCCGCCCAGTGCGGCGATAGGCCAGCGCCGCGCCGCATAGCGCACGATCTCGCGGCGGCCGTCGGCGTCGCGGCCCAGCCAGACCATCGCCGGGTAGGCGATGCCGTCGAGCACGAACAAGGTCATCACGTAGCGCAGCGCGCCGTGGTCGTCGACGACGCTGGCGCGCACGCCGCGGCCGTCGACGATCGTGTACAGCGCGATGATCGCCGCGTTCGCGAACGCGAAGGCCAGCGCCTTGCCGTGATGCAGCGCATCACCCGGATGCGCGAGCCCGACCAGTGCCACGCCCGCCGTGATGCCGACGATGCCCAGCCAGGCCACCGCCGAGGGCGCTTCGCCGATGAACACGCCGCTCGCCAGCGCGACCAGCAGCGGCGCGAAGCCGCGCATGATCGGGTAGGTCAGTCCGAGCTCGCCGTGCCGGTACGCGCCGACCAGCGCGACGTAGTAGCCGATGTGGATCACCAACGAACCCGCGATGAACGGCCAGGCACGTGACGGCGGCGCACCCAGCCACAGCGCGAACGGCAGCGCGACGACGGCGCCGAGGAAGTGCACCAGCGCGGTGTCCAGCGCCTTGTCGTGGCCGGACTTGATCAGCGCATTCCAGGATGCGTGCAGCAGCGCGCCGAACAGCACGGCCAGCACGACCGGCCACGTCAAGGCCATTCGCGGCTCAGGCCGCCGCGTGCGTCAGCGCACAGCGCTCGGCACAGGCCAGGAAGTGCGCGAGCGACGGCGTTTCGAGGTCGGCCTGCTTCGCCAGATCGTCCCACTGGCGCAGCAGCACCGCGTCCCGGGCACCGGTCTGCGCGAGGAACGCGGTCGACTGCTCCGTGCTGAACACGCCGCCTTGCAGCGCGAGGCTGCGCCGGGAGTCGTCGGAGAGCTTCGCGTAGTAGTCCGGATTCGCCTGGCACAGGTAGCGCTTCGCGTCCACATGCAGCTTGATCGCATCGAGCACCGCGCCGGGGAACAGGCCGCGCAGGAACGGCAGCGCGAAGTACTGGTGCGTGTCGTCGACGCCGCGCAGCGTCGGCGTGTCGTCGAAGCCGCGGCCCTGGTCGTTCAGCAGATGCCCCACGTCGTGCAGCAGGCATGCGGTGACGAGCTCGTCGCTCGCGCCCGACTGCTCGGCCAGGTGCGCGGTCTGCAGCGCGTGCTGGAGCTGCGTGACCGGCTCGCCGCTGTACTGGCTGGCGCCGTGGCGGCAGAAGAGCAGTTCGATGTCGGCGATGGTGATCATGACGATGACCCTGCGGAGCGGCGACTGAAGGATTCGGGTTCGTTCGGCACGTCGTCGGGGGCGAGCGCGGCGAGCTGCGAGTGGCGCAGCCGCGTCTTCGTCAGCGCGCCGGCCGATTCGAGGATGGGGTAGGCGATCGAGCAGATGTGCGAGTTGATGCGCTTCAGGTCGCTGATCAGGTCCAGGTGCAGCGAGCTGGTCTCGATGCTCTGCGCGGTGTTGTCCTGCAGCCGGGTGATGTGACTCGCGGCGTACTCGTGCTCGAGGTCGCGGAAGCGCGCCTTCTCCTCGAGCAGCCGCTTGGCGTCGCGCACGTGGCCGTCGAGGAACACGCTCATGCCCAGGCGCAGATTGGCCATCAGGCGCTCGTGCAGGTGCACGATCTCGGCCATGCCGGCCTCGGAAAAGCTGCGGTTCTTGCGGACCTTCTTGTCCTCGATGTCCTGCAGCACGCGCTCGATGATGTCGCCGATCTGCTCCATGTTGATCGTGAACGAGACGATGTCGGTCCAGCGCCGGCCTTCGCGCTCGGACAGCGCCTCGCGCGAAATCTGCGTCAGGTAGAACTTGATCGCCGAATACAGTTCGTCGACGGTGTCGTCCATCTTGCGCAGCTGCACGGCCAGCGCGAGGTCGTTGTGGCGCAGCACCGGCAGGATGCCGCGCAGCATGGTCTCGACCACGTCGGCCTGGTGCAGTGCCTCGCGCGCCGCGCAGGTGATCGCGAGCGACGGCGTCGCGAGCGCCGAGGGGTCGAGGTGGCGCGGCCGCGAGATGTCGGCCGCGAGCGTGGTCTCCGGCAGGATGCGTTCGACGCTGCGCCCGATCAGCCCGGTCAGCCCGATGAAGACGATCGCGAGCGCGATGTTGAAACCCAGGTGGAACACGACCACCTGCTGATGCACCTCGGGCACGGTCTGCTGCAGCAGGATGTGCGCCTGCGGCAGCAGCGGGATGGCCACCGCGGCGCCTATGCCCTTGAACAGCAGGTTGCCCAGCGGCAGCCGGCGCACCGAGGCCGAGGCGCCGGCCGTCGAGATCATCGCGAGCAATGCGCTGCCGACGTTGGCGCCGAGCACCAGGCCCAACGCGACCGGCACCGGCAGCAGCGCCGAGCTCGCGAGCGTCGCGACCAGCAGCACCAGCGCGAGGCTGGAGTACGACAGCACCGTCAGCACCGCGCCGACGAAGATGTCGAGCATGATTTCGTTCGGCAGCGCGACCAGCAGCGCACGCACCGCCGGCGATTCGGTCAGCGGCCGGGTCGCGCCGACGATCAGCTGCAGCGCCAGCGTGATCAGCCCGAGCCCGATCAGGATGCGGCCGAGGCGGCCGGCGCCGGTGTCCTGCCGCGAGATGAACATCACGACGCCGACGAAGATCAGCAGCGGCGACAGCCACGACAGGTCGAACGAGAACACGACGGCCATCAGCGCGGTGCCGACGTCGGCACCCAGCATCACCGCGAGCGCCGCGGTCGTCGCGACCAGGCCTTTGCCGACGAACGACGCGACGATCAGGCAGGTGGCGGTGCTGGACTGCACGACGGTCGTGACGCCCAGCCCGGCGAACAGCGAAGTGAAGCGGTTGCTGAAGCTGCGCGCGAGCACCTGGCGCAGGCTCTCGCCGAACACCCGCAGCACACCGGTGCGCACGATGTGCGTGCCCCACACGAGCAGGGCGATGGCGGCGAGCAGGTTCAGCAGGTGGATCATCGATCCCGTCTTGTCAGTTCCACGGCAGCGAGTACGTCTTGACGTTCGTGAAGCTCTTCATCGCTTCCTGAACCCCTTCCTTGTAGCCCAATCCGGAATCCTTGATGCCGCCGAAGGGCGTGAGTTCGAGCCGGTAGCCGGGCACCTCGCGCACGTTGACCGTGCCGACCTGCAGCTCGGCGACGAAGCGGGCGATGTAGTCGAGCCGGTTCGTGCAGACCGACGACGACAGGCCGTACGCGGTGCCGTTGCTGATCGCGATCGCCTCGTCGACATTCCTGAACGTGACGATGGGCGAAACCGGGCCGAAGGTTTCCTCGCGCACCACCGTCATCTCGGGGCGCACACGGTCGATCACGGTGGGCGAGTAGAGCGCGCCGTCGCGCACGTTGCCGATCAGCAGCCGCGCGCCTTGTGCGACGGCCTCGTCGACACGCGTCTCGAACAGCTTCGCCGCCGCCTCGTCGATCACCGTGCCCATCTCGATCTTCGGGTCGGCCGGGTCGCCGAAGCTCCAGGCCTTGCTCTTCTCGACGACCATCTCGGTGAAGCGCGCGGCCACCGCTTCGTGCACCAGCAGGCGCTTGACGGCGGTGCAGCGCTGCCCGGAGTTCTTGTACGAACCTTGCACCGCGAGCGTGGACGCTTCGTCGAGGTCGGCATCCTCCATCACGATGATCGGGTCGTTGCCGCCCAGCTCGAGCACGATGCGGCGGTAGCCGGCGCGCGAGGCGATGTGCTTGCCGATCGCCACGCCGCCGGTGAAGGTGATCAGGTCCACGTGCGGGCTCGTGATCAGCTCGTCGGCGATCTCGCCCGGGTCGCCGGTCACGACCGAGAGCATCTCGGGCGGCAGCCCGGCCTCGTACAGCAGGTCGGCGAACAGCAGGGCCGACAGCGGCACCTTCTCGGAGGGCTTCAACACGATCCGGTTGTTGGTCGCGACCGCCGGCACGACCTTGTGCGCGACCTGGTTCATCGGATGGTTGAACGGCGTGATCGCGCTGATCACGCCCAGCAGCGGGTCGCGCTGGGTGTAGACGCGGCGCTTCTTGCCGTGCGGCGTCAGGTCGCAGGAAAAGATCTGGCCGTCGTCCTTCAAGGCCTCGGTCGCACCGAAGTGCAGCACGTCGGCGACGCGGCCGGCCTCGTAGGTCGCGTCGCGCAGGCTCAGGCCCGATTCGGTGCTGATCAGCGAGGCGACCTGCGCTGCACGTGCGCGCACCAGCGTGCTGCACCGGTTCAGGATCGCGGCGCGCTCGTGGCGGGTCAGGCGCGGGCGGTAGGCCCTCGCGACTTCGAATGCGTGGCGGACATCGGCCAGCGTCGCCTTGGGCACGCGCGCGATCGCCTCGCGGGTGAACGGGTTGTGCACGACGATGCAGCGTTCGCCGGTACGGTCGGTGCCGACCGTCTCGCCGGCGATGCGCATGCCGTGGTTCGGGGTGTCGCGCATGTCAGTGACGGGTGGCGCTCAGCGCCATCCTCTGAGTACCACCTGCACAGCCAAGCGGCCGCCGCGGAGCCGGCTCTGCCGGTCCGCCAGCGGCGCCCCCTTGAGGGGGAGCGCCGAAGGCGCTCCGGGGGTGGGCTAGTTCAATGGGCATGGTTCAGGGCGAGCTCGAACGCATCGAAGTTGCGCCAGCGGCGAGCCGGGTCCAGGTCGCTCGCGCGGCGGTTCAGGATCAGCGGCACACGCTGCTCCGACACCCCGCCGTGCGAGCGCAGCGGCGCATCGAGCGCCGACAGGTCGTGGCGCTTCGCGCTGGTGCCGATGACCGTGAAGCGTTCGGAGACGACGACGAGGTCGCCGATCCGGTCGGCCGGCAACTCGAAGCGTTCGGCCGCCGCAGCGCGGCCCAGCACCTGCTCGATGCCGCGCTGCGCCGCGATGCGTTCGATCAGCGCGCCGGCGGCCATATCGTCCGGCAGGTAGACGGTGGCGAACGAGCCGAGCGCACCGTGATGCACGACGTACGGGTCGGTGATCGGCAGGATCACGCGAGCGCGGCCCTCGCCCAGCCAGTTGTCCAGCACGTCCTGCAGATAGATCACGTCGGGCTGGCCATCCATCCGCGTCTTCGCGTTCATGCCGTGGTCGGCCGTCAGCGCGATCACGCAGCCCATCGCGTCGAGCTGGCCCAGGTAGCCGTCCATCATCGCGTAGAACGCGTCGGCGCCGTCGGTTCCGGGCGCGTGCTTGTGCTGCACGTAGTCGGTGGTCGACAGGTACATCGCATGCGGCCGCATGCTCGGGCGCTGCATCAGCTTGACGCCTGCGGCGAACACGAACTCGGAAAGTTGCGCGCTGTAGACCGACGGCACCTCCATGCCGACCAGGTCGACGACGCCGCTGATGCCGTTCTCCTCGTGGGTCGCCTCGTCGGCCTTCTCGGCCGAGAAGCAGACGCCGCGCATCTTGTGGCCGAGCAGCTTGCGCAGCTTGTCTTTCGCGGTGACGACCGCGACCGAGCGGCCGGCGTCGGCCAGCGCCGCGAGGATGCTGGGCGCGCGCAGCCACTTCGGGTCGTTCATCATGACCTCGGTGCCGCTGGCCGTGTCGTACAGGTAGTTGCCGCAGATGCCGTGCACCGAGGGCGGCGCGCCGGTCACGATGGACAGGTTGTTCGGGTTCGTGAAGCTCGGGATCACGCAGTCGGCGACGAGTGCCGTGCCGTTCGCGAGCACGCTCTTGAGCCAGGGCATGCGGCCGTGCGCGACGGCCTGTGCGATGTAGTCGGGCTCGCAGCCGTCGACGCAGACGACGACGGTCGGGTGCGCGGGCAGCCGGTAGCCGCGGCCGTTGACCGTGATCATGACGAACCCTTCTCGATGCGGCGCAGCCGCGCGGCCGGCCGCGTCGGCTTGGGCGCGGCGGCATCGCGGTTCGGCTGCCGCAGGTTGTTCCGGATCGTGCGCTCCTTGCTCTCGATCACGTGATCGAACATCGCGCGGCCGGCCGCCTCCGGATCGCCCGAGGCGATGGCCTTGACGATCTGCCGGTGCGCGTTGGCCGAGACCGGCAGCAGCCCGGCGTCCGCCAGGTTCAGGCGCCGGAACAGGCTCAGCTCCTTGATCAGCTTGCGGTAGATCGCGGTCAGCTTGCTGTTGCCGGCCAGTTCGACCAGCCGGTCGTGGAACTGCAGGTTCAGCAGGTGGTAGTGATGCGTATCCTTGGCCTTGACCGCCTGCTCCATCTGGTCGACCAGGCTGCGCACCTCCTTGATCTGCGCCGGCACGATCTTCTCGGCGAGGCGCCGGCCGACCAGTTCGTCCATCGCGGCGCGCAGGTCGAAGATCTCGACGGCCTCTTCGATCGGGATGCTGCGCACGAACACGCCGCGGTTCTTTTCGGTGCGCACCAGGCCGGCTTCCTCGAGCATGCGGAACGCCTCGCGCAACGGGCCGCGCGAGACGCCGAGCCGGGCGGCCAGCGCCACCTCGGTCAGCTTCTCGCCGGGCGCGAGCTCGCCGGAGAGGATCATGCGCTCGAGCTCGCCCTGGACGACGCTGGTCAGCGAACTGGTCTGGAGCAGCGTGATCGTCGGGTGGGGCGCGATGGTGGCACTCATCGATGACAGGCGGATGTCAGGCGGGGCGCAGCCTTTGTCGATTGTCGACAATCGGCAAGAAACAGTTGACGGCCATTCTGGCCCGCCGACAGAATGCCCGCAAGTTCGAGGTCTCGTTGGCACAACGTTTGCACGGTCTTCGCTGCCGACTGCCCTTGTCGTCCGCTTCTCGCTCGCACCCCTCACCGGAGAGACACGCATGAATCTGGGTCACTTCAAGCCGGCGCTCGCGCTGCTCGCCCTGGTCGCCTCGACCGCGGTCTTCGCGCAGAAGACCACGCTGACCGTCTACACCGCGCTCGAGACCGACCAGCTCAAGGCCTACGAGGCCGGCTTCACGAAGGCCTATCCGGACATCGAGATCAAGTGGGTGCGCGACTCCACCGGCGTGATCACCGCGAAGCTGCTGGCCGAGAAGGCGAATCCGCAGGCCGACGTGGTGATGGGCGTGGCCGCTTCCAGCCTCGCGCTGCTCGACAGCCAGGGCATGCTGATCCCGTACGCGCCGTTGAATCTCGACGGCATCATGAGCCAGTACCGCGACAAGAAGAACCCGCCGGCCTGGTTCGGCATGGACGTCTGGGGGGCGACCGTTTGCTTCAACACGGTCGAGGCGCAGAAGAAGGGCCTGCCGAAGCCTGAGACCTGGAAGGACCTGACCAAGCCGATCTACAAGGGGCAGATCGTGATGCCGAACCCGGCCTCGTCGGGCACCGGTTTCTTCGACGTCAGCGCCTGGCTGACGCTCTGGGGCGACGACAACGGCAAGGGCGGCGGCTGGAAGTACATGGACGCGCTGCACGAGAACATCGCGCAGTACACCCACTCCGGCTCGAAGCCGTGCAACATGGCCGCGACCGGCGAGTACGTGATGGGCATCTCG
>DATEFR010000344.1:0-21045 GCA_035280545.1 Burkholderiaceae bacterium
TGCTTGACGTCGGCAATCTGGACCTGTGCCGCTTGATCGTTCATGCGGGCATCTCGATCGCCAAGCGATTCGACCTGAACGAAAACATCGCGACCTGGTACGTGCTGGCCGCGGGAATCGAACTCGCTTCCGGCGGCGACCCTGCTTCGTTCATCGAGGGAATTCGCGACTGGACTGCGAGAAGTGGTGAATCCATGAGGATCGTCGAAGCTCACGTCGCCGGAGCTCGCTACGCTTTGAGGCGTGGGGACTTGGTAGGTGCTGCGGAAGAGGTGGATGCCGGCCTGCTCCAGGCCAACCTCTGCGGCTACCGCCTATTGCAGATCGAACTGCTGACCACGCGTTCGAAGGTCCAATGTGCGTGGCCCGACCTCGACGGGGCACTGGAATCGGCTCGCCGTGCACTCGATCTGGCAACGGCCGATGACTGTCGATACGCGTGGGGCGAAGCAGAGGCAGCTCAGGCGCTGGGCGAGGCGCATGCCGCGAAGAACGAGCCTCGCTTCGCGCGGCAGGCCTTTGAGCAGGCGGTTCGGGTGCGAGAGCGCATTCGACATCCTCTGACCTCCTGACGCAGTGACGCAAGAGCGCTTGGTCGACTTGAGGTGAGCCCCGCGAGATGACCGGCTCAATCGTCACCGACGTACCAGTGGCGCCGCTTCAAGCTGCGGCCGTGCGCGGCCGTCGTCCCGGGTACTGCTGACCCAGGAACCGCGAGGCGGTTCGCGCTGCGCCGCTGACCGCTTTCCTTGGGCTCGAACTCACGGGTCCGGTAGAGTCGAGATGCGGCGCGGTGACGGTAGGTCTGAGCATCGCTGTTGCCGCCCCTTTCGGTTGGCGGTCCCCTATCCAGACCATGGCTCCGTTTCCACTGTCAGTGGTCTTCAAATAATCCCCAGTCGGAGGGGAAGATTCGGCGACCCTTGACACCGCAAAATGGTCTTATGGCTGCTTCACCAGTTCAATCCGACGGACGGCGAATTCACGTGACCGCCATGAAGCGGTCGTATGGGCTGGCGACGGCGCCAACGGCAGTGGCCGCGGTCGCTCGCTTCGCACCGGGACTGCAATACCGCAATACCGACGTGTGCGTCAATTTGGCTTCGACGGCTGGCGCACTGAGGATACGACGGCAGGTGCTGCGCCCGACTCGCATCGCCTGGCCTGGTCGCCTGCGCCGCCCAGATAGGCTCGCGGTTCATTTGTCGATCCAGGGCATGCGGTCTGGTCGAACGGGAATGCCTGCGCATACATCCTCACGCCGGCATCCTCTGCGCGCCTGGTCAGCACCCAGACTATCGAGGCCAGGACAGCAATGAGGGCGACTTGGTACAAGACGATCTCGCCCTCAAGCGTGCCCATCGCCACGGCGATCCAAAGCGCAAGCCCCGCACCGAGGACCACAATTCGCCGCCGGGCCGCAGTCGCGACACGCACGTCGATCTGAGTGCCGACGATAACCAGACCTGTGCCCAAAAATGCAGCAACAAGCGTGAAAATCCCGGACGGATAGGCCACGTGCGAGTCGAACCTCCATACCCTGTCTGGCCTTTGAAAGAAGCCCAGTCCGCGAAGAAGCGACTCGTCGGGCGTTGGCAAGGTTTCGATCCAATCGCGTCTTGCATCGCTCATGGCAGGCGGGGCCCGCCCCAACAAATGCGGTGTGCGACGGCACCGTTCGGCCACGACCAACACCCCTATCCATAGGGGGCGGTGCCGCACCCGGTTGAGCGTAAGGTGCGCGCTCCTCGGCACGTACGGTGACAGCTCATGCCCACAGCACCGAAGAAGAAGCGCGCCACGTCGACGGCAGCCCCTCCGGCCAGTGTGATCAGCGACGGGCCGTCGGCCATCGGTAGCGGGCCACCGCCGGTGATCGTCGTGCCGACGGCGCTGACCAGCCTATTCGACCATGCCAAGCCCGGCACGCCGGTGGTGCGGCCGAGCGATCTGCTCGCGCTGCGCCTGGAGTTGGTGAACATGAGCGTCAAGCCGGGCACGCCTCCGCTGCTGACGCGCGGCATCAAGGGCCAGCCGGCCTTCATCGTGCTGCACTTCCCGCCGCAGGCGATCGCCGAGCAGGTGTACTTCCAGGCCGCCGTACCCGGCACGAAGGCGCCCCGGGTGCCAAACGGCGCACCTGCGCCCAGTGCGCCGAACCTGAGCGAGAAGCCCGACGCGCCGCCGATACGCGCCCGCACCGCGAACGAGTCGCGCCTCGTGTTCAAGGTCGACGACCCGGGCTTCTCGGTGCCGTGGCGCCTAGCCGACGTGCTGGCGGCGTGCGAGAAGCTCGCGCTCAGCGTGCCGGCGAATGCGCTGCCGCGCAGCAGCGGGCGCCTCGGGGTCGGCGCCGGCGGTTTCAGCCGCGCCGACATCGCCAAGCTGCCCTCGAGCCAGCGCGCCGCATTGAGCAGCTTCGCGCTGCGCAGCCTCGCGATCACGGCCCAGGAAGGGCCGGCCTCGACGGTGCTGCTCGCGCGCATCAGCCAGGGCGGCAACAAGCTCGGCCTGGCGCTGGCGCCCGATCGCGTGCCCGTCTTCAAGATCAAGCCGCGGCCCGCACTGCCGGGCGCCACACAGACGTCGATCGAGATGCCGTGGCGCCTGGTCCTGTCGCCGCACGCCGGCGAACGCTGGCACCACGCGCACGACCCCGTCATCTCGCCGGTGACGAACCGCACCGAGCTCTGGCATTCGCGGCTGGTCGCTCCCGATGCCAAGGGCCAGGTCATCGAGCCGCCGCGGCCCGACCCGCTGCGCAGCACGCGCGCGGTCTGGGCCCTCACCGGCGAAGGCTCGACCCAGCCGATGCAAAGCAAGTTCCCGGTCACCGCCGACCTGCCCAGCACGGCGGGCGCGCCGTCGCCCTTCCGCGCCACGCTGCACGACTTCGACCGCTTCCAGATCGCCCACCTGTCGTCGAACTTCTCGGTCAGCAACTACACGCCACTGCCGATGGACACCAACCTGATGCTGCTCAGCAGCCTGGGCGGCTGGCTGGACGCACGCGGCGCCTGGGAGCCGCCGGGGCTGTCGGTCGAGGAGTGGGTGCACCGCGCGACGATGGGCCGCGACCACTACGTGCGCGTCGTCTACAAGGGCTACCTGTTCCCGTTCGGGCACCGGGTGGCGCTGATCAAGGTCAGCGAGCGCAAGTTCCACAGCGGGCGCGCCGGCACCGAGTCGCTGCCCGGCAACCCGGCCTACCTGCGCCAGCGCATGTTCATCCTGGTACGCGAGCGCGAGCGCACTTTCGTCGACCCGCAACTCGTCGCGACCGACGGCCGATCGTTCCAGCGCCAGTTCCCGTTCAACAGCGTGCGCCTGCTGACCGAGGTCACGCCCGACATCGACCCGCCGGAAAGCGCGGCGTCGGCCATCGGCGGCTTCGGCCAGACGCTGTTCTGGCCCTGCGTCGGCGGCCAGGCGTTCGCGTTCCGCTGCGTAGGCACCGACATCGACGGCCGGCGCTCGCAGTTCGAGCTGCCGATGATCTTCATGGACAACACCCTGGCCAGCCCGCGCAGCCTGGTCAAGGGCAAGCTGGTGGCCGACAACGCCGCGTTCACCGCCGCGAGCGTGAACGCGGGCGTCGCGCAGAACGAATGGCTGACCAACGGCGCGCGCGCCGACCGCCGCATCGCGCTCTTCAAGCGCCAGCGCATCGCGCTCGCGCCCAGTCTGAAGTCGGGCGACACCTCGGCCGAGATCGAGCAACTCGAGTTTGGCGCCGAGATACAGGCTGCGAGCAACGGGCTGCGGACCTATTCGCAGAGCCTGACGCGGCCGATGTTCTACCCGAGCGTGATCTCGAAGAAGGTGCGCATCGCGGCGCTGACACAGCTGAGCGGCTCCGAGAAGAGCAATACGCTGACCTGGAACGCGACCTACCTGAAGACCGGCTTCGACGCTGCCAACAAGGGCCAGGTGTTCGCCGACGTCAAGCCCGAGTCGACGATGGCGCAGCTCGACTTCTCGACCCAGGGCGACCGCTCGGGCGGCTTCGTGCAGCCCAACCTGAAACCGAGCGCGCTGTCGCGCCTGACCGGGCCGGTGGCCGGCGACGCCACCCAGTTCCTGCAAGGCAAGCTCGACCCGGCAGGCGTGTTTCCCAGCAGCCTGAGCGACCTGCCCTTGCCATTGCTGTTCGGCTGCATCCCGCTGGGCGAAGTGATCCAGGCCGTCGCCGACCTGAGTGGCAGCCCGCAGAAGGTGCCCAAGTTCGCGTCCGAGGCCGCCACCCAGGTCGAGAGCTTCGTCAACGGCCTGGTGCGCGCCTACGACTTCGTGCGCGACATCGGCAGCCACTGCGGATCACTGGCGCAGGCCGCCATCGACGTGCTGCAAGGCATCCTGCAGGACCTGCTGGACCAGGCGGTGTCGCAGGTGCAGGCGCAAGCCGCACCGGTGATCGCCGCGGTGAACGACCTGAAGACTGCGCTCAGCAACCTGCGCAACCAGTTCAACGCGCTGGTGCCGGCCGCGCCGGACGGCGACCTGCCGTCGATCGACGGCCTGCCCAGCCTCGCCTCGCTGCCGGCGCTGATCGACACCGTGCTGCCCCAGGTCGCGGCGATCGCGACCGCGGTCAACGGCGCGACGCTGCCTTCGGGGTTCAAGCAGTCGGCGCTCGGCCTGGTGAGCAAGGCGCAGAGCATCCTCGGCGACTTCAAGACACTGTCGGCGTTGATCCCCGAAGGCAAGTCGTTGTTCGCCTCGCTGGACGCGATCGTCGGCCATCCGGAAGCCCTGGGCGACCTGTTCAGCCATCCCGACCAGCTGGCCGCCAAGCTGACCGATGTGCAGAGCGCAATCGGCCCGATCAAGACCACGCTGGCCGGATTCCGCCTGCTCGACGGCGCGCCCAAGCAGACGCTGCTCGAGATTCTCGACGTGCTGATGACGGTGCTCGGCAGCGCCGCCGACCTGCTGAAGCTGCTGGAGATGCTGACCGGCGAAGAGCTGGTGGTGCGCTTCGACTGGAGCCCGGAGATCAAGAGCTGGGGCATCAAGAAAGAGGCCGATGGCAGCGTCAAGCGCGAGAACCAGCTGTTCCGCGCCAACGACCTGCACGGCTTCATCATCGCCGTCGAAGCGCGCGTCAAGAAGAGCGGCGGCGCGGCGCCCAAGGTCACCGTGGTGTGCAGCCTGAAGCACTTCGACCTGGTGCTGATCGCCCCGGCGTCGTTCATCGAGCTGAACTTCGAGAAGATCGAGTTCACGGTCGATTCGGCGGCCAAGATGAACGTCGACGTGCTGCTGTCGGACATCAAGTTCGTCGGCCCGCTGAGCTTCGTCGAGACGCTGAAGGACCTGATCCCGCTCGACGGCTTCTCCGACCCGCCGCACCTGGACATCACGCCGCAGGGCATAGACGCCGGCTTCTCGCTCAGCCTGCCCAACCTGGCGGTCGGCATGTTCAGCCTGACCAACCTGAGCCTGGGCGCGGGCTTCACCGTGCCCTTCATCGGCCAGCCGCTGTCGGTGCGCTTCAACTTCTGCAGCCGCGAGCAGCCGTTCAACCTGACCGTCACGCTGTTTGGCGGCGGCGGCTTCTTCGGCATCACGCTCGACCCGCACGGCATCCAGATCCTCGAAGCGTCGTTCGAGTTCGGCGCCAGCATCGCGGTCGACTTCGGCGTCGCATCGGGCGGCGTGCACGTGATGGCGGGCATCTACTTCCGGATGGAACAGAGCGCCTGCTCGCTGACCGGCTACTTCCGCCTCGGCGGCGAGGTCAGCGTGCTGTGCATCATCAGCGCGTCGCTCGAGCTCTACCTGGAGCTGAAGTACGAGTTCGATACCGGCAAGTGTTCGGGCAAGGCCGAGCTGACGATTGAGGTGTCGATCTTCATGTTCTCGATCAGCGTGACCGTGACCTGTGAACGCAAGTTCGCCGGCTCGAACGGCGACCCGAGCTTCAGGGAAATCATGGGGTCGCAGCCGGCGCTGAGCCTACCCGACGAGCTGAACACGATCGACGACCTCACCACCTACGCGTGGCGCGAGTACGTCGAAGCCTTCGCGTGATCTGCCGGGACCACACCATCATGGCCAAACAAAAAATCGTCTGGACCGCGCTGCCGTACGGGCGCGTCGCGGAAGGACAGTTCGCCAGCTGCCTGCGCGTGAGCATCGTCGTGTCGCCGCGCCTGACGCCGCTGGCCGCTTCCGAGCAGGTGCTCGGCGCGCCGGCTTACGCCGAGTTCCACAACTGGCCGAAGACGCTGCAGAACATCAAGCTTCAGCTCCAGTTGGCCGGCATGCCGGGGCTGCTGCCGCTGCAGGTGATCAGCGCCGCGTCGCCGGCGCTGTGGGACGCCATGTTCCGCAGCGACACGCCGGTCGCCGGCTTCCAGTTCAAGGACATGAGCAAGGTCAACCTGCGCTCGTACGCGATCCGCAACGTGCTCGGCTTCCTGCGCGAGCACTACGCGAATCTCGCGCTCGGCGCGGCGTCCACGCACCCGCGACTGCTGCCGTGGAGCGGCGCCGACCCGTCGCTCAAGGGCATGCTGACCGACGCCGGCACGCGCACGCAGAAGATCAACCTCGGCGATCGCCAGATCGAGGTGCCGCTGCCCGGCTTCGACCGCTTCTTCGGCCAGCAGGACAGCATCGAGAAATCGCTGCAGGGCTTCGTCTTCAACCCCGCGAGCCGCTACAAGGCGCCGGCGGTCGGCATCAACGGCCAGGCCGGCAACACGAGCTTCCCGATCCGCGTGCTGCCGTCGGACTGGAACGATCCGGCCGGCAACGGCCCCGACAAGCCCCTGATGAGCCAGTTCACGAGCGCCGACGAATACACGCTGTACCAGGCGAACCGCTTCTACAAGCGCAGCACGCCGACGGCGGCGCAGCTCGCGACGCGCCGCCCCGACCTGAAGAACCCAGCGCCGCCGGTCAAGATCGACGACTTCGATTTCCATCGCATCGTCGCGTCGCTGGCCGACTACCCGGCGATCCTGCGTGGCCTGGGCCTCATCATCGACTGCGCGCTGCCGCCCGAGAACGAGATCACCCGGCAGCTGCGCAAGCTGCCGGTGGTCGACGGCACGATCGGCGTCGAAGTGCAATGGGGTGACCCGCATGTCGTCGCCAACGACGCCAACCCGCGCACCGCCTTCCGCGCTACGCCCCAGCGCTTCGTCCCGCGTGAGCGCACGGCCGACCACGCGAGCGGGCTGATGCAACTGCAGGACACGGTCGACCCGACGATCACGCCCGTGCCCGCCGGCAAGCCCAAGAGCAGCTTCGACATCTTCCAGCTCGACCCCGACGGCGCCGCACTGAAGACCACCAACTTCGTGCTGACCGCGCAGAACCTAGTCGCGCGCAGCCTCAAGCTCGGCACCCACGGCGACGTGGCCTACACCACCGGCGATCACCAGCCGGTGGCCGCGTTGCGTTCGGGCGGGCTCGGCGTGTCGCGCCACGGCCGCGCGGCGCAGGTCGCGATGGACGCCGCCGCCACCGCGTTGAAGAACACCGCGATCGAGAGCTCGGCCGCCGCGTCTCGAAACGTCGTGCTATTCACCGAAGACGTGCTGCGCGGCTACCGCGTCGACGTGCAGCACCAGGGCAAGTGGCAGTCGCTGTGCAAGCGCGAAGGCAAGTACGAACTGGTGAAGTCGGGCCAGACGCTGGACGTCAAGCCCGACGAAGGTTATGTGAAGGGCGCATCGACCACCGGCGACGGCAGCGACGACCACTACCTGCACGAAGCCGTCTTCCGCTGGACCGGCTGGAGCATGGTCACCACGCGCCCGGGGCGCAAGCTCAGCGCCGTCGAAGACCCGAACAGCGGGCTGCAAGGTGAAGCCGTCACGGACGCCAGCGCCGAAGGCGTGGCCGACAACGGTAACGGCCTGGCCGTGCGCTTCCAGGCGCAGAAAGGAAGCTTGCCGCGGCTGCGCTTCGGCCACGACTACCGGATGCGCGCACGCGTCGTCGACCTCGCCGGCAACAGCCTCGAGCTCGACGACCCGGGCGTCGCCGACCTCGAGCAGGCGAGCGCCGCCGTGCCCTACCTACGCTTCGAGCCGGTCGATCCGCCAGCGCTGGTGCACAAGCACCGCGTCAGCGAAGGTGAGTCGCTCGAGCGCATGGTGATCCGCTCCAACTTCAACCTCGACCCCGCCGGCTACCTGAACAGCGAGCCGTTCAAGACCGAGACGGCCAAGCCGGCGTCGGCCGACTTCGAGTACGTGGCGAAGAACGAACGCCACGTCGTGCCGCCCAAGTCGTCGCAGCTGCAGTGCGAGCAGCACGGCCTGTTCGACGCTGCGTTTGCCGGTGGCACGCCCGCAGCCATCAAAGCTGCCTACGCGACTGCAGCGCGCGAGGCCGGCTCGCTGTTCGACGCCCTGCCCGGCACGCAGATCGAACTCGTCACGCCGACGAACGTGAAGGACGAGGCGCTGACGAACGCGGTGCCGCCCGAGCTGCCTTCTCCCGCGTCACCGACCGGCGGCCGCCTGGTCGGCGGCCAGTACATCGTGCACCGCGAAGACGCGGTCGAGACGCCCTACCTGCCCGACGGCGCGGCCGGCGGCATGGCGGTGCGCGGCAACACGCCGGCGGACTTCGCGCGCATCGGCATAACGCAACCGATGGCGCTCGGCCCGGGTGCATTCGTGATCCGCGCGCCGCAGACCGAGGAACTGGTACTGATCGTCCTGAACGGCAACGACTGGCCGCGTACGCAGGGTTTGCGCATCGTGCTCGACGAGCGCACCGGCACGCTCGACGACAGCCCCTGCGCCGAGACCTTCCCCGATGACGGCCACCCGAAATGGGACCCGGCCCAGCGCGTGCTGAGCTGCTTCGTGCGCAAGGGCCACATCGCACGCCTGCGCTATTCGAGCTTCGTCGACAAGCGCCGCATCGACGAGCTGGGCATCCCGCGCTGGAGCGCGTCGGCCGGCCAACGGGCCTTCATCGCCGAAATGGCGTTACTGGGCGTGCACTGGATGCTCACGCCGTACCGTGCGCTGGTCATGGTGCATGCGACGCAGCAGCCGGTGTGCACGCCGTTGCTGCGCGGCGTGAGCGCGCCGCGCGACGTCGGGCTCACGTTCACGGACCTGAACGCACGGGTCCAGCTGCACGGCCCGTCGACCGGCAAGTTCGAGGTCGTCGCCGAATGGGACGAATGGGTCGACGATCCGCAGCAGCCGCGTCCCGCGCGCAACCACGTGCGCGGCACGCTATCGGAGATCCCGCTCACCGAGAACCACGGCAACGAGTTCACGCTCGCCGACGTGGCCAATGAAGTGCAGCTGCCGCCGGCCAACGCGGTGAACTCGAGTGGCGACAAGCGCACCCGTGGCAACCGGCACGAGTTCGGCGACACCAAGTTCCGCCTGGTCCGCTACCGCATCGAGGCGACGACGCGCTTCCGCGAATACCTGCCAGCGTCGCTGTACGCGCAGCACGACCAGATCACGCGGCTCGGGCCGGTCGCCTTCGAGTCGAACGCGCTGCTCGGTGCCGACGACGACCCGGGCACGCCGGTGCTCTTCAACGTCGCGGGCGCTGCGCCCAACGGCACCCCGGTACTCAGCACGCACGCGCCGGAGGTGCCACGCGTGGTCTACACAGTGCCCACCTTCCGCTGGACTCAGGACCTGGGGCCGAGCAAACCGCTGCAACGCAGCACCCGGCTCGGCAACGGCTTGCGTGTCTACCTCGAGCGGCCCTGGTTCACGTCGGGCGACGGTGAACTGCTGGGCGTGGTTCTGCTCGGCGACGGCAGCGCCTTCAACACGATCCCTGAAGACATGCTGCCCTTCGTCACGCAGTGGGGCCTGGACCCGCTGTTCGACACCGCGCTGCCCAAGCCGCTGAGCCGAGCCAGCGACTTCAGCGCGCGGGTCGCCAGCGAGACCCTGCCGCTGCTGGAGAAGAACGCACAGGTGCATGTCGTCGGCCATCGTGTGCAATGGGACGACGCCCGCAAGCTCTGGTACTGCGACATCGAGCTCGACGCCGGGCTGCGCACCTACATGCCCTTCGTGCGGCTAGCGCTGGCGCGCTACCAGCCGAACGCGATCGCCGGCATGAAGCTGTCGCGCGTCACGCTGGCCGAGTTCGCGCAGGTGCTGCCGCGGCGCGTGGCCGAGCTGCAAAGCCAGAAGGACAGCCCGGTGGTCGCTGTCCAGCTGCGCGGTCCGGTGCCCGACCACGGGCCGATGAAGTTCAACAACGACGGCGACTTCCTGGACGTCTCCTTCATTCCGCCGCCGGGCGCGGTGCTCGAAAGCGGACGCAACAAGATCGAGCTGGTGCTGCAGACGCGCGACGCCAGCGTCGACAGCGACCTCGCCTGGAGCGACGCGAGCACGCTCGCGTCGGCGTTGGCGCTGCCGCACGGCGCGGTGACCGAGCACGCGGGCGGCGGCCTCTTCGGGGCAACACCGGCGCGCGAGGCGGCGCCGCCCAGCCTCTTCGACGAGCCGGCGCTGCGTGCGCCGGCACAGGTCTCGCGCAGCGGCAGCCTGGGCGAGCTGCAGCAGTTCGAAGACCGCATCGCGCTCGCCGGCGACACCCGGGCCACGAGCGGCGTCGCGACGGTGCCAACGGGCCCGATCCAGATCATCGACCCCGTGATCTGGCAGGCCAGCGCGACCCTTCCGGCCTTCAGCGGCAAGGGGCGGCTGGTGCTTCGCGAGTTCGAGCGCTACTACACCGACCGCACGATCCCCGAACGGCACGGCAGCCGGGTGTTCCGGCGCCGTGTTGTCGAGGAGCGTCTGGTCTATTCGGAGTTCTTCCCGCTGGACTGAAAGCAAAGTCGCAGGGACTTCCGGCCCGTTCTGAACAAACTGCAAGACTCCTCCTCCCTGCAGTTGCCCTTGCTCGTGCAACGCTATCCCTCGGGCCCAGACGCTTCAGACCAGCAACTCCACAGGGGGCAGCAGCGCAAGACCCTTTGCCCGTTTTGCCAGTCGCTGGTCGAAGGTCGCGAAGCCCGACGCACGTGCGCTGCGCGCCACGTGGAGGGCAGCCGCGAAGTCGAGCCCCTTGTCGAACACGTCGAGTCTGCTGCGCGTCTGGCACGATCGCGACTAGGCGACGCGGCGCGCGCGTTGAATCGGCTGCGCGAGGTTTTACGCTCGGCCCAACGCGGCCGCAGTTGCTGCGCCCCGCAAGCTTGGCCAGGAACCTCACAGGGGAGACTGCACCCATGGACATGGACGACCGGATCGAAGAATACGCGCGGCGCGCTGCAGCGGCGCAGGCGAAGGCAGCTCATGCATTCGAACGGCTGCTGGCTCTGGCCGAGACGCGCGACTCAGGGCAAATTGTGCGGATCGTCCGCTTCTTGGCGAGCACCTACAACGGCGAGGCCTTCCCCTTCGACCTGTTCGAGTTGCGCGCCGTCGACGTCGAGATCAGCGACGACATGCTCGTGTGCCTCGACGCGCTGCGCTGGGCAAAAGCCGATCTGTTCAAGCTCGTGCCAGACGGTGACAAGCGGGTGCGCTCCGTCATCGATTCCTGGGCCCTCGCCTGGCCCGCTGAGGCGTAGGAGAGATGCGCCCAGCCCTCCATGGCATCGCCTGGCAACAGCGGCCGGCTCACCGTTCCTCAACCGGCGCAGCCATCGTGCCGCGACAGCGTTCGTGACCGCACGCGCAGGGGTAGTCGGACGGGTCATCTCCGTCCGTCTCGAGCGCATAGTCCAAGAACAGCTCTTCGCCGGCTTGAATGCGTCGCAGCGCTCGAACCCTCAGAACCAACTCTCCGCCGGCGCCGTAACGCTCGACCGCCTCGACGTTGGGCGCACAGGCGTGGTTGATGAACCGCGTCGTGTTGCCGCCCTGAGCGCCATCGATGACGGATCCATCCGAGAGAGCGAACAGGTAGGTGAGTTGGTTGTTCCAGTCGACGACCTGGACCTCGTCGGCAGCGTAGCGCTTGCCGGCGTATTCACCGATGAGCTGGCCCGCGCGCAGCGCGCTGCGGGCAAAGACACCGCGTCCGTGGATCTCGCTGCGGCGGACTTCGATTGCCGGCGATGCGGTTGCCATCGGGGAGCGTTTGAGAGTTTGCATGGGGCGCGATTGTCTCGGATTCACCGATCGACCTTGATCGCCCGCTCTCTCAGACTCTGAGGCCCTCGCCGTCGGAATCTCCTCGAGGCGCGTCGTGTAGCGCGGCGAGCGCCGCTCCTGCCTGGCCGTATAGGCTCCGTGGCTCGTCTGTGCCTCGCGCTCGCGATGCTCAAGGCTGCTCGGCCAAACTTCCGGTTCAGCGCGTCCATCGTCCCCATGAGCCGCGTCCGATCGCGCCGCGGTGTCTCCGCTTCATCAGCCCCAGAAAAAAGGTCCAGTTCTCCTTGCTGGTGGAGCGGCCGTCAGCACAGTCCCAGTGTCGCGCTGTGCGACTTACGTCCGACACGCGGCTGCTCATCGCAAGCGCAGTGCGCGCGCTCGAGGCCATGCACCGCAGTGGCTTCAACTGCGTCAAGGCGGGCGCCATGCTCGTGGAACCGGTGCCGCAAAACCGACAGGCGCCGGCAGCCGAACTGATCGTCGACCACGGCGATCACCACGTGGCCATGTGCCGGCGTGAGGGCACGGTCGACCAGCACGACGTCGCCCGTATCGACGCCGACCTCACGCATCGCGTCGCCGGCGACGCGCAACATGAATGCGGCCTGCGGGTGTTTGACGAGGGTGTCGTTGAGGTCGAGCCTCGTGACGCCACTGTCGTCCGATGGCGACCCAAACCCGATGGCGACGCTTGCGCGCGCAGGCGTCTGGTGGCTGGGGAGTCGCGACCCCGCTGGACGACGTTGCCGACCGGCAGGAGACGACCGTGCATTTATCCCGTACATCGAGCCCGGGTCAGGTTGGCCAGGCGCGGTTCAGATCGGCGCAACCCGCCGCATCGACATCGCGTGCCCCGTGTCGCATCGGCGTGGGTGCAGAGGCAGAGCCGCCGCGCAACGCGCCTGGCAGGATGGTGAGGGCCTTTGGCACGCCGCCGGTGTGACCAAGGGCCTCACAACTCGTCGCTCTTGTCGCCAAATTCCAGCTTGAACTGCCAACCCTCGAAGGTCATCACCATGCGCCCAAGCTCCGCCCAGGAGACATCCCGGCCATCGATGACGACGACCGGCATGCGGTCGTCATCGTTGAGATCGGATTCGATTTGGCCGCGCACGACCAGACCGTCTGTGACCTGCAGGCCCAGCACACCGTCCTCGATGTGCGTGACGGCGAGCGCACGACGCATCTTCTCGATCAGCCGCCCAAGCAGTGCCATGAGGTCGTCCTCCGGCTCGCCGATCACTTGAAACTGATACCCCGCCGGGTGGCCGTCGCGCAACTCGAATGCGTCCAAGGCGACCCCGGATCCGAACAGGTGCGTGCGGAAATGGAAGTCGTGAGTGCCTCCGCGTGCGTCGGTCATGCCGATGGGCTCGAAGTGAACGTGTTCGAAGTCCTTCAGCCCGGCCAGCTTGGCCGCGGCGGCGTTGAAGCATCGGCCACAGAGTTGTCTGTACCCGCTGTCCATCGAGCCGTAGTTGACGATGTCGTAGGCCGAGGTGGCCTGGCCACAAGCTTCACAGGAGATCTGCTGCATCGGATGGTCGTGACCTTGAAGCGATGTCCCGCCGGCAGCTGAACCGGGCAGCGGCATGATGGACTCATCTTACGCGGCGTTGTTGGCGAGGCTATGCGCCGGCGAGCCGCTGGCATGAGCCTCAGCATTTCAGCGAAGACCTCGGTCGAGTATCGCAGGGGTATTGGGGCTCGCGAGCCGGTCGACAATAGCGTCCATGGACTGCACGATCCGCACGATGCATCGCGACGAGCTCGACGTGGCGATCGAGTGGGCAGCGCGTGAAGGCTGGAATCCGGGACTGCACGACGCCGCGTGCTTCCACGCGGCCGACCCCGAAGGCTTTCTGATCGCCGAGCACGATGGCCAGCCCCTCGGCTGCATCAGCGCGGTCTCCTATGCGGGACGGTTCGGCTTCATCGGGCTGTTCATCGTCGCGCCCGCCTGGCGCGGGCAAGGCGTCGGCGCCCGCCTCTGGGGGACCGCCATGTCGCGGCTGGCGGGCCATGTCATCGGGCTTGACGGCGTCCCTGCGCAACAGGACTACTACCGCCGCAGCGGCTTCAAGCTGGCCTGGTCGAACGTTCGCTTCACCCGCGCCGCCCGGTCCGGCCAGCCGGCCGCGCATCCGCAGATCGTGCCGCTCGGCACGCTGGACTTCGCGGCGCTGTGTGCGGACGACCGCCGGGTCTTTCCGGCGCCGCGTGAGGCGTTCTTGCGCTGCTGGGTCGCGATGCCCGAGTCCACTGGCCTCGCCTGGCTCGAGAAGGGCGAGCTTGCCGGATGGGGCGTGATCCGGCGGTGTCGGGAGGGGCACAAGATCGGCCCGCTCGTGGCGGATCACCCGCGGGTGGCCAGCGCCCTATACGACGCGCTGTGCAACACGGTGCCGGCGGGCGATGCCGTCTACATCGACGTGCCGATCCGCAATGCCAGCGCGGTCGCACTGGCGAAAGCTCAGCGACTGCGAAGTGTCTTCGAGACGGCTCGCATGTATGCAGGCAAGGCGCCGACCACCGAGCTGAGGCGCGTCTACGGAATCACGACCTTCGAACTGGGGTGAGTCTCGGCCACCGCACACGCGTCGTCACATCCGTCATCCGGTTGGGCCACGCCGACTTCCCACTACGAGCCGGCTGTCTGCCCTGCGAACGACCGCTGAACTGAGCAAACGGGAGCGTGCGCTCCAGCTCAGTGCAACGATCCGGTAGAACCGGCCAAGGAAGGGTATTCGCGTTCGCGGACCGAGTACCCGGATCAGACTGACAGCGGAAGTTCGCCGATGGACCTGCGAACGTCAGCTGCCGCCGAAAACTGAAGTCCGTGGGGCGGTTGACGGAGCCGCCTGCACCAAGTCGACCGACTCGCCTGCCGACTGTGAGCGGTCCCGCGCATAGTCGATCTTGCCACATGTGCGTGCCGCCGAACGACGTCTCTCGCCGAGTCTGGACGTTTGGTGGAGGCCTGCTCCGCCGAACTACTGGCGCATGAACTCTGGCGGACGCCGACGCGGCTTCCGAGTCCTTCAGCACCACGCCACGCGACCCTCCACAGCCGAAACACGTCGATCGCACACCGCCCTTCGATTCCCACAAGCGCTGAGTGATACCGTTGCTACAGGTGCGGGCGCTGCGGCACCGCGGGGGCCGAGAAGACGAAACGGGAGGGGCGCAATGCTGATGGTGAACGAGATTGGCAACGACGCATACAAGCTCTTGGGGCTGATGCCCACCCGATGCGTTTGAAGCCAGGATTCGTGCTCAGCACAAGCGTAAGACGAGCTTCTGGGCACATGTCAACGGTGAGAGGCAGGTGATCGACGACGACGAGCCCGATCAGCAAACGTAGGTCGGCAGGTCTGGGTTCGCGGAGGTCAACTTCCTGGCGCGACTATGCACTCACACTGCCGGCCACAAGCGGTCCTAGCCGATGGGCCCCAAATTTCATTTGAGCGAGAGGACGAGCGTCGGGTTTGTGGCACCGAATCTGAACCTCGCTTTGGCTCGACGCGGCCAGTAACAGCCGCCCGACGGCAGGCGTTAGATCGCCGACAATCTTGGTCATCGCTGTGGCTTCATGGCAAGCTTGGATTTGACGTCGCCGAGCAGATAGCACCTTGCAACTGATCGTCAATTCACTTCACTCACGGTTATGAGCGACGCGCCTCGGCAGACTCTCGTTGGTAAGACCATTGATCTTCGCGTCCTTGAACTCGAAGACGCGCCTCGGCTCATCGACGCTGCGGCAGACGGCGAGTTATGGAACTTGAAAGTGACTGTCGTGCCGGGGCCGTCGACTATCGAGCCATACATCGCTACAGCATTGCGGGGGCTTCGCGAAGGTCACGTGATCCCGTTCGTGGTTATCGCTCGTGACAGCGGCCGCATCGTAGGCAGCACGCGCTTTTGGAAGATCGACGGGGGCAATAGGAAGCTCGAAATCGGCCACACTTGGCTGAGCAAGTCCGTCCAACGAACGGCGGCAAACACTGAGGCGAAATACCTTCTGTTGAAATATGCGTTCGAAGTAATGCGATGCGTCCGCGTGCAGTTCACAACCGATGAGCTGAACGAGAATTCGAGGGCAGCGATATTGCGCATCGGTGCAACGCAAGAAGGTATCGTTCGCCATGAGCGGATCATGCCTGACGGCCGCAAGCGGAATTCGGTGCGGTTCAGCATCATTGATACCGAATGGCCTGATGTGAAAACAAGGCTGGAAGCCAAGCTAGCGCGCTCAACAGGTGCGCCGAGTACGGCTATCTAGATTTCTGGGCGGGGCGCGCGCCGTGGTGACTGTGATCGCCATCGATTGATAACCGGCCAGCGTAACCGCCAACCGAGTGAAACCGAGACGTCGTGTGCGAACGGCTGCTTTGGCGATCGGCCACTGTCCCTAATGGGTCGGATGCACCCGGTGACGAGGGACCGCTTCCGGCTGGCCCACCTTCAAGGGCTGCTCTGCGGCGATGAGCTCGGCAGGGGGTCGGTCATGTGCCAACCTTGAGCCGCTGTCCGCGGAATGGATGAACGAAATGGGAAGCAGTCGTTGGACTGGTAGCAGGCATCATTTCGTTGCGCACATGATGCGAACACCACCGCCTGTGCGCAGCCCGTCCTTGCGCCGCGCGAAGTAGCGCTGGTTGAGATCGTCCGCCGTGGCGCTCTCCGCGGACCTGAAACCCAGCTCGAGCAGTTGCCGCTGCAACTGCGCGGGATCGAAGGTCGACAGCCAGGGCTCGCCGAGCGCGGCGATCTGCTGTTCGATGACTTCACTGACCGCGCGCTCGACCGGATTCAGCATCGTCACTGGCACGCGGTAGTCGAAGCACAGGCAGCTGCCGGCAGCAAAGCCGGCCACCGTGCCGAGCGTCGCCAACACCGCGTCGGCCGTCAGGTACATGGTCACGCCCATCCAGCTGACGCAGGCCGGCTGATCGGCCCGAAACCCTGCCTGGCGCAGCGCGCCGGCCAGTTCGTCGCGCTCGAAGTCCACCGGCACGAACGTCAGCGACGAAGGCGCCTCGATGCTCGCCTCGGCCAGCAGCTGCCGCTTCCAGCGCTGGGTGCCAGGATGGTCCACCTCGAACACCCGCAGGCCCGCACTGCTGTATGGATTGCGATACGCGAAGGTGTCGAGACCGGCACCCAGCAAGACGTACTGGCGCACGCCCGCCGCCACGCAGCGCGCGAGCTCGTCCTCGACGAAGCGGCTGCGCGCGACCAGCGCGCCGCGAAGGCCGCGCGACATCGGATCGTTCAGCACGAACGGATCGTCGCGCAGCGCGGCCTCGGCGGAGGCGCCCAGCAGAGGCAGCGCGATCGGATCGATGAAGACCGACGGCTCGTCGAGCAACTGGTGCACGGCGCGCAACGAGGCGACCGTCAGCGCCGAGCGGCTCGGCTCGCCTTGGCGAACGATGTTGGTCGGGAGCGTGGACATCGGAACCTCCTGGTGTGATGGACCGCGATCGTCCACCCTCACGTTGCGTGAGGGTCAAGGGCCGCGGCCTGCCACACGTAGCGGCGTGCTTGCGGCGTGAACACCGTTCCGGCTTGAAGCAGCGGCTCGTTCTCGTAGGCTGCGAGCAGCTTTGCGCGCAAGGTGGTGTCGCCTTGCACCATTCTGTTCAACAGGGCCTGCCAGTCGCACGCCAACTGGCGCGCCTG
The DNA here is from genome assembly GCA_035280545.1 of Burkholderiaceae bacterium. Lineage (GTDB taxonomy): Bacteria > Pseudomonadota > Gammaproteobacteria > Burkholderiales > Burkholderiaceae_C > DATCSE01. The sequence continues at coordinate 17,748 of DATEFR010000344.1, forward strand.
CGCCGAATCCGGCGGCTCGCCATTGGCCATCAAGCGCTCGGCGCGTTCGCCGAGCGCTCGCCACTCGGGGTCCAGCGTCTTGTCCAGGCGCTGCAGCTCGTCCGCACTGACGTACTTGGCAAGCACCGCCATCCGCAGCTGAATCGCCTGGTCGATGTACTCCAGCAAGGCCCGATCCATCCCGTCGGGCAGCGGCAGGCCGGGCTGCTCGCGCAGCATGCTGGCCCAGCGTTTCAGCAGCGCGATGTCGCCGTTCATCCAGCGCGCCGACACGTCCATCCAGCGCCGCGCCAGCGGCTGCAGCTCGATCGAATCGGGCGGCACGCCGCGCTCCATGGCCTCGCGCACCGCGCGCAACAGCGGCGGCCACTCGGCCGCGCTGCGTTTCCAGCGCTCGAAGACTAGCTTGAGCTCGCCAGCGCTGAAGTACTGCTCGAAGGTGCTCATGATCGACAGGCTGGCGAGCCAGTCGTCGAGCTCCGGCTGGCCGCCGCCCGCGAGGATGAGCTGCATGACGCCGAGCCGGTCGCGCAATGCCTGGGCCTGGGCGATCTCCTGGTCCAGCGTGCCGATCTGGCGCGCGAGGATGGCCGGCAGCGTGACGGCACCGCCGTCGAGCAGCTGCGCGACATCGGCCAGCGGCAGGCCCATGCGCCGCAGGGTCTGGATGCCATGCAGCCGCGCGACATCGTCGCGGCTGTACAGGCGGTAGCCGCTCTCCGAGCGCCCCGAGGGGCGCAGCAGCCCGATGCTGTCGTAGTGATGCAGGGCGCGCACCGTCAGACCGGTGCGCCTGGCCAAGTCGCCGACTTTGAGAAGCATGTGGGGAGTATCCATGCACAGCGCGACGGCGATCCAACAAGACAGGTGACCTCAGGTCTTGCGGGCGTCGAAGAAGTCTCTCCGACAGCTTTGTTGAAGTCATCAAGATTGACACCTGCGCGCGCCGTCAGTGAGCGGTCGGTCGTGAATGGCTCTTCCTGGCCGGCTCCTGGAGGCCGCGAGCGGCAGCTTCATGGATACGAAACGCAAAAAGCCGCGGCTTGGCTGTCGGGTAGCTTTGGAGAAGCTCGAGGGGCGGCCGTGGGTCGGGTCCGCGCGGCTACGAAGGGCTGCTTCCGGAGGGCCCCGTTTCGCGGGCTGCTTTGCGGAGGCGAACTTGGCAAGAGGTCGGTCATGTGCCGACCCAGAGGAACCGCTCCCAAGTGTGAAGGGAGCCGACCCAAAGCAGTTACCGAGGTCGCTGCGCCGTAAAATTGTTCCGCAGGTAGCCGGCCGTCAGACCGGGTTGGGTCGTCAGCCGGGTCCGGCTGACCTCAGCAGCGTGCCGGCCTGCTCGCGCCGCTTGGCGGCCCTTCAAGGAGCACTCTTATGGGAGACCAGAGGCGCCCGTTGCAAACGGGCGAAGCTGCGCCGGCATTCACGCTGCCCGCGGCCAATCGTGAAGGCACGGTGTCTCTATCAGATCTCCGCGGTCGGCCGTTCCTGATCGGTTTCTATCGTGGGCTGCACTGCCCCTTCTGCCGCCGGCAGGTCGTGCAACTGGGCCTCGCGCAGCCGGCGCTACGCGACGCGGGGATCGAGACGATCGCGGTCATCAACACGCCTGTAGAACGCGCTCGCATGTACTATCGTTATCGGCCGACGCCGGTGACGCTGCTGAGCGATCCCGATTGCGTCACGCATGGCGCATTCGGCGTTCCGTACGCCGAGTTCTTGCCGGAGGGCAGCGGCGAAACGCCAAGCTGGCCGTACAAGTCCACGATGGAGCAGTTCATGGCGGCACGCATCAATCCCACCGGTGAAATGCCCGGACTGGTTCAGCCCATGGAAGCCAACGCGGTCCTCAACGCAAAGGACGCCTTCGTGATGGAGGATGCCGATAACGCCATCCTGGCAAACCATGGCACGCAGCTTGCCGGGCACTTCCTCGTCGATGCAGATGGAGTCGTTCGCTGGATGCAGATTGAAGCACTCGACGATCCAAATCACCTGTCCATCTTTCCGAACGCTGGCGAGCTTATCGCTGCCGCGCGCAAGCTCGAGCGCTGAGCCGCCTGCTCATCAGAGCAACGGCAACACCGAATCGCGATCCCACGCCGGCCTTGGCGCACACCTCGCCGGCGCGCATTGAGTATTTTCCCCATCGTGCAGCGCGCCACCGCGATCATCGGTTCCGCGATCTTCCTGGTCATCGCTCCGGGCGCGCTCGCCGTGTACGTCCCTTGGTACCTCACGCACTGGCACTTCGCGCCTGCGCTATTCCCGATCGCGCGCGTGCTTGGCGCCGCCCTGATCGTCGCCGGGTTGCCCATATTGCTCGATTCGTTTGCTCGCTTCGCGTTGCAGGGCCTCGGCACACCGGCGCCGGTGATGCCTCCCAAGCGCCTCGTCGTCACCGGGTTCTATCGCTACGTCCGCAATCCGATATACGTCGCAGTCACGGCGTTGATCGCCGGGCAGGGCCTCCTGTTCGGGAGCGTCACGGTGCTGGAGTACGGCGCGATCGTGTGGGCCGGATTCTTCTTGTTCGTTCTCGCCTACGAAGAGCCTACGCTGGACGAGCAGTTCGCCGACGAGTACAAGCGCTACCGGGCGAACGTGAGGCGATGGTTACCGCGCATCACCCCATGGCGCGGGTAGACGGTTGACCATCTCGGTCGACGCGCAGGTCGTCGTCGGGCTGCCCGCACTGTGCGTCGCCTTCTCGTCGCGGTCGATGCCTGCGAGGCTTGTCGCGATGCTTGTACTGATACCTGCGGTCGCAGCAGAGCGGCCGAGGGCGGAGTTGCGATACGGATGATGCGTACTCGAGGAGAGGAACATCCAATGTCCAACGACGTCGACGCGTTTCTCGCTGCCCTCGATGGCGAGAAGGCGCCTTCATTTGCGACGCCCCTTCTGCGTGCCATTTGGCATGGCCTGCGAGGGGAGTGGGATGCCGGTCACGAGATCGCACAATCGCAGGACGACGCCGAGGGCGCTTGGGTCCATGCCTGGCTGCACCGCGTGGAGGGCGACCTAAGCAATGCCGCCTACTGGTACCGACGAGCTCATCAACCACCGCGACGCGACGACACTCGGGCGGAAGGACTCGACATTGCGCGAGTGCTGATCCAATCAATGGTCCGGACGTCTGAGTGACACGCGTCAAGACGGAGGCGCCATGTCAGAAATCCAAGGCGGATGCCGCTGCGGCGCAGTGCGCTACACCCTCGCGCTCGGCGCGCTCCCACGCACTTACGCCTGCCATTGCCGCGACTGCCAGACCTGGAGCGGCAGCGCCTTCAGCCAGCAG
>DATEFR010000345.1:0-5976 GCA_035280545.1 Burkholderiaceae bacterium
CGTGACCAGCTCGCGGGTGCCCAGCGGCTCGATCAGCGACTCGTTGTGGCTGCGGTGCTGGATCAGCGCCGCGATGGTGCCGATCTTCAGGCCATGCTCGCGGGCGAAGATTTCCAGGTCCGGCAGCCGCGCCATCGTGCCGTCGTCCTTCATCACCTCGCAGATCACCGCGGCGGGTGTCAGGCCGGCCATGCCGGCGAGGTCGCAGCCGGCTTCGGTATGGCCGGCGCGCATCAGCACGCCGCCTTCCTGCGCACGCAGCGGGAAGATGTGGCCCGGCTGCACCAGGTCGGCGGGTTGCGCGTTGCGCGCGACCGCGGCTTGCACGGTGCGCGCCCGGTCGGCCGCCGAGATGCCGGTGGAGATGCCGGTGGCGGCTTCGATCGAGACGGTGAAGGCGGTGCCGTGGCGGGTGCCGTTGCGCGGCGTCATCGGCAGCAGGTGCAGCCGGTCGCAGCGCTCGGGCGTCAAGGTCAGGCAGATCAGGCCGCGCCCGTAGCGCGCCATGAAGTTGATCGCCTCGGGCGTGACGTGTTCGGCGGCGATCAGCAGATCGCCTTCGTTCTCGCGCTCTTCCTCGTCGACGAGGATGATCATGCGGCCCGCCGCCAGTTCGGCGACGAGCTCGGGAATCGGGGAAGTGGACATCGACAAATTGTAGGCGGCGACTGCATCGCCGTTGCCGGGCAACGGGCAGGCGCCAGGGGGCCGGGCGGGCTCAGGCGACCTTGGGTGCGGTCAGCATCCGCTCGACATAACGCGCGATCAGGTCGATCTCGAGGTTCACCCGTGCGCCCGCCTTCAGCTCGCCCAGCGTCGTGTTTTCTAGCGTGTGCGGGATCAGGTTGATGCTGAGCTCGCAGCCGTCGGCCGTGTCGATCGCCTGATTGACCGTCAGGCTGACGCCGTTGACCGTGATCGAGCCCTTGTACGCGATGAAGCGAGCGAGCTCGCGCGGCGTCCGGATGCGCAGCTCCCACGACTCGCCGACCGGCGCGAAATGCCGCACCGTGCCGATGCCGTCGACATGGCCGCTGACCAGATGGCCGCCGAGCCGGTCGTTCGCGCGCATCGCTTTTTCGAGGTTGACCGGGCCGGGCCGGTCCAGGCCCGCGGTGCGCGCGAGGCTCTCGGCGGAGATGTCGATCGTGAACGTCGCGCTCGCGGGATCCAGCGTCGTCGCGGTCATGCAGGCGCCGTTCAGCGCGATGCTGTCGCCTAGCTGCACGTCGGCCAGATAGCCGGCCGGTGCCTGGATCGTCAGGCGCTTGCCGTGGCTGGCGTCGGCGCCGAGCGCGTCGGCGCGGGTGATGCGGCCCAGGCCGCTGATGATGCCGGTGAACATGATGCCGCGATTGTCGCAGCCGGCGCGCGGCCGCGCCGTCGCGGGGGTGTCAGGCGGATGGAGAGCCGGCGACCGGGCGCGCGAGGATGCGCAGATCGTCGCCGACGAGCGTGACGCTGGTGTAGCGCAGCGCCAGGCTCTGGTCCAGCCGCTCCAGCGGGCCGAACGCGGCGAGCTCGCGGCCGATGCCGAGCAGCCTGGGCGCCATGTAGACCAGGAACTCGTCGACCAGCTCTTCGCGCACGAACGAGCCGTTCAGTTTGTGCCCGGCCTCGACGTGCAGCTCGTTGATGCCGCGCCGCTGCGCCAGGTCCGCGAGCATCGCGGGCAGGTCCACCTTGCCGTTCGGCCCGGCAACGATCGCGATCTCGGCGCCGCGTTCGGCCAGCGCCGCGCGGCGCTCTTCATCGGGCTGGGCGCAGTAGATCAGTACCGAACCCGGCGCATCGAGGATGCGCGCAGCCGGTGGCGTCTCGAGGCGCGAGTCGACGATCACGCGCAGCGGCTGGCGTGCGGTCTCGACCAGGCGCACGTCGAGCCGCGGGTCGTCGTCGAGCACGGTGCCCACGCCGGTCAGGACCGCGCCGGCGCGTTTGCGGAACGCATGGCCGTCGGCACGTGCGGCGGCGCCGGTGATCCACTGACTCGCGCCGTTGGGCAGCGCGGTGCGGCCGTCGAGCGACACGGCGGTCTTCATCCGCACCCACGGCCGGCCGCGCTGCATGCGCGAGAAGAAGCCGATGTTCAGCTCATGCGCCGCGACCGCGGCCGGGTCGCCACCGGGCAGCACGGCCACCTCGATGCCGGCTTCGCGCAGCCGTGCGAGGCCGCGTCCCGCCACCAGCGGATTCGGGTCGACGATCGCCGCGACGACTTTCGCGACGCCAGCTGCGATCAACGCATCGCAGCACGGTGGCGTGCGGCCGTGGTGCGAGCAAGGCTCCAGCGTGACGTAGGCGGTGGCGCCGCGCGGGTCCTGGCCGCGGGCGGCGGCATCGCGCAGTGCGACGACTTCGGCATGCGGGCCACCGGCTTCGGCGGTGGCCCCGCTGCCGATGGTTTGGCCGGCCGCACTGACCAGCACGCACCCGACGCGCGGGTTCGGATCGGAGCGCCCGATCGCCTCGGCGGCGAGCACCAGAGCGTGCTGCATCGGATGTGTCGAGGCGGTCGGGTCGGCGGCGGAGGCGGGCGCGTTCATCGTGCCATTGTCGCCATCGGTCGGCCGGCGCGGCGATCGGGGGCGACAAGTCCTGGCTCAGGGCTGATGCTGCGCGGTGCTCAGGTCGGCGTAGACATCGCCCGCGCCGCCGTCGACCACCCGTCGCGCGGCCGCGGTCGGGCAGCTGTCGGGTCCGGCGACGATGAGGAAGTTCTGCTGCATCAGGGCGCTGTCGACGGCCAGGTAGGTCGAAGGATGCTCGATGTTCCGGTCGATTGCGCCGCTGCCGTCGAGGTCGCTGCTGTAGCGGCAGACGCGGTAGTCGCCGGCGGCCGTGCCGATGCGCCAGCCGATCGGCGCGAGCGTGCTGCGGCCGGACCAGCGCCCGTTTTTCGATACGAAGACGACGCAGTGGTAGAGGCTGCGCCGGTCTTCGGGGTTGTCGAGTTGCACCGCGGTGTAGCAGGCCGGCGCGGGCGCCGCGAGGTCGCCGCTCAACGCCAGCACGATGTCGAACGGCAGCGGCGTGGCGTTGGCGTTCGCCGGGTCCGGCGGCGACGTGTTCGCGAAGCGCACCGTGCCGCTCAGCAGGTGGCCCGTGGCCGCGTCGCAACCTGTCAGCGCGGCGGCCGTCAACGCGGCGGTCGTGAGGGTGGTCGCGACCCCGGTGCAGCGCGCGGTGATGAGCCCGCTGCGGTTGTCCTGCACGAACGCGACCGTGCTGCCCGCGATCGGCTTGAACGCGCTGCGGCCGTCGCCCAGGTCTTTGGCGAACAGCGGGATGCGCGGCGAGCGGCCGAGCACGCCCTTGACCGGCGTGCCGCTGGGCGCGGTGGTCAGCGCCGCGGCCAGCACCGGATCGCTGCGGGCGATCACCGAGTTCAACGCGGCGTGTTGCGCGCCGTCGCGGCGATCGGTCCAGTGCACCACGACCGCGACGTCGGCCGCCTGCTCGCCCGCGATCGTCGCGACGTGGCGTTCTATCGTGTAGCGGGTTGCCGCGCCGCCGGTGCTGTCCGCAACCTCGATCGACGCCGTCGCGATCGCGGCGTACGAGGGCGCGGCGCCCGATGACCCGAGCACCGAGAATGCGCGCAGCCGCTCCATGTCCTCGCCGGCGATGCGGGTCGCGTCGGTACGCTGCCGTGCGAGATCGGCATGGGCACGCAGGTCGACGTGTAGGCGCGCGATCCCGAGCATGCCGAAGGCCAGGATCACGAACGACAACAGGGCTTCGATCAGCGTGATGCCGCGCTGCGAGTGGGGCATCGGGCTCGCGATCCCGAATGGAGCAGGGTGCATGGCGTGGTCTCTCGCTCGCGATCAGAAGTCGCGCCAGCTGCCGCCGACGCGCACGAAACTGCCGCTCGCGTGCTGCAGCGTCGTGAGCACCTGGCGGTCGTAGAACAGCGAGGGCGTGCCGTCGCCGCCGTGGTCCGATTCGCTGATCAGCGCGCCGCGCAGCAGCGCGCCTGCCGCGCTCGTGCGGTCCCAGCTCGATGTGTTGCCGTACAGCACGCCATGGAATCGGATGTCGCCACTCAGCCGCACGGTGCCGGTCGCGATCACGATGGCGGGGCGTTCGGGCGAGGCTATCGTCAGTGGCCCGGTCAGCGGTCCGGTCAGCGCAAGGTCGCCGTCTATCCAGACCAGGGGCGGCACGTCGGTCGCGTCGAGCGCACGTTGCAGCGCGGTCGTGCACCCGGTTGCGGCATCGGTGCCGCAGTCGATCCGGGCGACGACTGGTTGCGACTGCCAATGCGTCTTGCCGATGCCGAAGAGCTGCGCGAACAGTTGCGCGCTCGGCGTTGCGGCGAGTGCTGCGTCGTTCGCGACCCATGCGGCGACCGGGCCGGCGCCGGCCGGTGTCGTCAGTCGCGCGGCAGGGACGGCGATCGTGCCGCCCGCGTCGATGGCGATGCCCGACTCGGGATCGCTGTTGTGGATGCCCAGCGCGGCATGGGTGATGACGGCACCCCGGGCCGTCAGCGCGGCGGGCGGCGGCGTGCGCAGCGCCGGCACCAGCGCGACGGCGGCCTCGACGCGGGCGTTCGCTTCCGGCGTCGCAGCGTCGTTCCCGTCGCAGCCGGGTGCGGGGCGCGTGCACCCGAACGAAACGACGCGCACGACGCCGGGCCGCGGCGCCGCGGCGAATTCGATCGAGAACGCCGGCGTCGTGCTCGCGCTCGCGATGGCCGGCAATGCCGGCGCGGCATCCGACGGGCAACTGCAGACCCAGCCGGTATCGCCGCGGATGCAACTCGGCCGCAGCGGCTGCGAGGCCGCGCCCGCGGTCCAGGCGACCGGCGCGATCCGACCCGAGTGCGCATCGATCTGCAGATAGCGGTTGCGGAACGCGACAGCGGCTGCCGACGTGCCCGCGGATGCGCCTGGTGGCATCGCCACGTCGAGACAGTCGGCGCCGATCCGCCGCGGGTTGTTGAGCTGCGCCAGCGCCCATTCGAGCCCGGCCTCGGCGGCCTCGAACGCCTGGCTCGCGCGGTACTGGTTCGTCGCGCTGCGCTGCTCGAACATCAGATGCCGGTTGACGAACAGTGCGGCCAGCACCATCGCGAGGAACAGCAGCAGCGTGACGATCAGCGCGGCGAGTCCGCGTTGGCGGCGCACGAGGTGGGGATGTGCAGTCATCTCGGAGCCCGTGGGTGTGGTGGGGATGCGGCGTCAAGCCGCGCAACCGGCCGACACCTCGTCGTTGCGCAGCCGGACCGTCGTGCGTACGGTGCGCGTCGCGGCCGCATCGGTGGCGGCGCGCGCACCGATCTCGATGGCCAGGCTGCGCACCCGCACGAGCGGCGCGGTGCATGACGGCGTGCCGGCGCACGCGAGGCTGCAGGCGGACTCGAGCTCGACGCTTTCGACGTGTGGCGCTACGCGCAGATGCGTGACGACCAGCGTCGTCGCGTCGGTCAGCGCCTGCCAGTTGCGTTCGCCGAGTTGCGCCTCGAGGACGCCGCTGCGCAGCCGGAAGCCGAACTGCTCGGCGCTGTCCACGGTATCGTTGTCGGTGGCACCGTCTTGCGAGTAGCGCAGTGCGATCGTATCGGAGGCGGCGGTGTCCGGGGCGATCGCGGCGTAGGGGTTGGGTTTGGCGCCGCTACTGCCGGATGCGGTCGTGGCGGCCGGTGTTGGCAGGCCGGACGTCGTGGCGGCGCCCCAATAACCGGCGCGGCGTACCTCGCGGACGATCAAGTCCACGGCGCCGCGCAGCTCCTGGGTGACGCGCGCGTCGGTCAGCAGCTTGCGGTTCTCGCGCAGGTTGTCGACCAGCAGCGCGGTGGCCGCCGCGGCGATCAGCAGCGAGAGCGCGATGCCGACCAGCAGCTCGACCAGCGACAGGCCGTGGGCGTTCTGTCCGCGCATCATCACAGGCCCCAGCAGCGCCGGTTCGCGGCCGCGTCGTTCGCCGTCGTGGCGTCCGGCCCCGAGGCCTGCACGGCGTTCGCGCCCG
>DATEFR010000346.1:0-3809 GCA_035280545.1 Burkholderiaceae bacterium
GGTTTGGCGACCGCATCGGGCCTGGACCCGTTCGTCTATTTCGTCCAGGCCGGCGCCTTCGGCCGCAGCGAGGATGCCGAGCAGCAACGCGCTCGCCTCGCGATGCTCGGACTGGAGGCCAAGCTGACCGAGCGCGAACAGTCGGGTCGCACCGTGTTCCGCGTGCGTCTTGGGCCCTACGAGCGTAAAACCGATGCCGACAGCGCGAAGGACAAGCTCGGCCAAGCCGGCATCGAGTCGGCGCTGGTGCGGGTGCAGCGCCAGTGAGCGACCATGCGGCGAGCCTCGTTCCGCATGGTCCGAAGCTTGCTGCTGAACTTTGTGCGTCGCGGTGACTCTTGTCCCAAGCCGTAACCCACCTGACGCGAACCGCCTGACCATGAAGCGCCGCCATTTCTCCGTCGTCTCCGCTTCGCTGCTCGGCTGGGCCGGCGCAGCCGGCGGCATCGCTGCGTTCCTTCAGCCGGCGCACGCGCAGCAGAGCCAGCCGGTCGAGGGCACGCACTACGTCCGCCTGACGACACCGGTTCCGACCAGCGCGGCCGGCAAGATCGAGGCGATCGAGTTCTTCTGGTATGGCTGCCCGCATTGCAACGCGTTCGAGCCCGCGCTGGACGCGTGGGCCAACGCGCTGCCGCCCGATGTCGCATTCCGGCGCGTGCCGGCGGCGTTCAACGCGAGCTGGGAGCCGCATCAGCGCATCTTCTATGCGCTCGAAAGCCTGGAGGCGCTGCCGGCGATGCACCGCAAGGTCTTCTACGCGATCCACCAGCAGCGCCTGCGGCTCGACAAGCTGCCCGAGATCGTCGCGTTCATGGCCGCGAACGGCATCGACACGGCGAAGTTCACCGAGGCCTACAACTCGTTCGGCGTGCAGACCAAGGTTCGCCAGGCCGCCCAGCTGACGAATGCGTACAAGATCGACGGCGTGCCGGCGATCGGCGTGCAAGGCCGTTACTACACGTCAGGGCCGCTGGCCGGCTCGAACGAGCGCTCGCTGCTCGTCGCGAACTACCTGATCGAGCGTGTCCGCAAGGGCGGCGGCGCCTGATCGTCACCGTCAGGCTGTTCTCGTCAGGCCAGCCCGAGATCGCGGCTCGCGACGCCGCGGAACACTTGTTGCAGCTGCTCGTTCGAGAGCCCATACAGCCGCGCGAATAGCCCGCCGAGCATCGCCCGGTACTCGTTGAGCACCGGGTAGTCGCGGTTCTGGAACAGGCTGCCGGGCGCGACCGCGACCTGCTCGCCGGCGATGCGCCCGCCGCACACCGCGCCGCCCAGCACCCAGTAGACGCTGCCGTGGCCGTGGTCGGTGCCGCGATTGCCGTTCTCCTTGAAGGTACGGCCGAACTCGCTGATCACGACGACCACGCTCTGGTCCCACGCCGGGCCCATTTCGTCGGCATACGCGGCCAAGCCCTTGCCGAGCTCAGCGAGCCGGTTCGCCAGGTACCCGGTACCGGCGCCCTGGCCGACATGCGTGTCCCAGCCCCCGACATCGACGAAGCCGAGGTGATAGCGCTCGCGCATCAGCCGCGCGATGCGGCGCGCCTCGCCTTCGAAGCCCTTCGCGGTGATCGCGTTGCGGCTGGCCGCGAGCATCTCGCCGGCCATGCCGTTCATCGGCATCGCGCTGCCATTGATCTCGCGGTCGGCTTCATCGCGTACCGCGAAGCCCTCCTCGACCGGCGTGGCCAGCGTCGAGCCGCGGTACATGCCCGCGATCAGCTGCGACTGGCGCGCATCGAAGCCCGGCTTGCCGAGCTTGGCCAGCGCGAGGTTCGGCACCTGCACCGTGCCGCGGAAGGTCAGCGGCAGCTGATCGGTGAACGCGATCGCGTCGCGCGCGCCCAGCACCTGCGCGAGCCGGTTCATGAAGCCCGACTGGAAATCGCGCGTCGCCGCCGCGTTCAGCGGCTGACCGAGTTCGATGCTGTCCTGCGTCTCGAAGTGGCTGCGCGAGGTGTCGTCGGTGCCGGCGAACGGCACGAACGCGAGCTGCTTGCGCTCGAACAGCGGCAGCATCGTGTCGATCAGCGCCGGATTCAGGCCCCACTCCGCGTTCAGCGGAATCGCCGCGTCGGCCGCGCTGCCGGGCCGCGCGATCGCGATGTTCGGGCGCTGTTCGTAGTAGTAGCTGCTCGCGACCGGCACGAGCAGGTTGGCCGCGTCGTAGGCGCCGCGCAGGAAGACCAGCAACACCCGCGGCGTGCCCGGGCTCGCGGCCATCAGGCGCACGCTGCCGGCGGCCAACGGCAACGCCGCCAGCGTGGATTGCAGGAAGCGGCGCCTTTGCATCATCCGTTGCATCGTCATCTCTCCCGTGGGCTATCGGTACATGAACTCCGGCGACGACAGCAGCAGCACGTTCCACTCCTGCGGCGATGCCGCGGCCTCCAGCGCCTCGCGTGTGCGCTCGCCCAAGGTCGACGCGAGCGACTCGTGGTACAGCGCGTTCGACAGTTGGGGGAACGCCGGCACGTCGGCCGCGGCGCTCCTGCCGTCGGTCGAGGCTTCGGTCTTGAACAGCCCGGCGCTGCTGCTGCCGATCGCGCGTGCGATCTCGAAGCGCGTGTTCATCTGGCCCGAGCTGGCCCAGGCCGGCTCGTCCAGCGGATAGCCGTCCGGCGTCTGCCGGTTGTACGGGCCCTGGCCGAGGCGGTTCAGCCAACCCAGCATCGGCGCGACGTTGCGCACCGGCTTGCCGTCGTACGCCAGGCGCACCGCCGAAACCACGTAGTGCATCGGGTCCTTGAACTTGCGCGCGAGCGACGCGTTGAACTCCGGCGCATCGAACATCGCCTGCAAGGTCAGGGCGATGTCGCCATCGGTGCTCGCGAACACGCCGCTCATGCGCTCGACCAGCGCCGGCGCCGGCCGATCGGCGACGAAGTAGGCCGCGAGCTGGCGGCTGACGTGGCGCGCGGTCGCCGGATGACGCGCGAGTCGCGTCAGCTGGTCGAGGATCTCGTCCCAGCCGCGCCCCGCGACGCGCTCGCCGAGCACCAGCTTCTCGCCCATGTCGTGGCGCGCCGGGTTGAACTCGGTCGCGCCGCGGCGCACGTACAGCGCCTGCTGTGCCGGCTTCAGCGCGGGCGTCCTGTCGGTGAAGTTGGTGCCCAAGCCGGTCAGCACGCGCGCCAGCTCCTGCACGTCCTTCTGCGTGTAGCCGCCGTCCACGCCCAGCGTGTGCAGCTCCATCACCTCGCGCGCGTAGTTCTCGTTGAGGCGGTTCGCGGCGTTCTGCTCGTTGTCGAGGTAGCGGATCATCGCCGCATGGGTCGCGCTGGCGATCAGCAGGTCGCGAAAGCGGCCGAGCGCGCGCTTGCGCAGCTCGGCCTCGTAGTCGCCGACCATCACGCGCAGATTGCCCTTGTACTGGTGCACGTTGAAGTGGTTGAACCAGAACCAGGTCAGCTGCTCCTGGAGCTGGTTCGGCGAGTACAGCGCGTTCAGCACGGTGATGGTCGCGGCGTCGCGCGCCAAACGGTTCAGGTCCTGCTGGTAAGCCTGCTGAGCCGCCTTCTTGGCCGCGTCGTCGGCGATCGCATCGGCCTCGCGGCGCCGCTGTTCCATCTCGACGACCCAGTCGAGCATGGGCTTGCGGCGCAGGCTCAGCGCCTCGATCTGCGCCTGCACCGCCGCGGGCAGCCCGGCCGGACCGGGATCCGGGTGCAGCTGGGCCTGCAGGTAGTCGCGCCGCGAGCGGCACTGCCAGTCGGCCACCGCGGCGCTGTCGACGCCCCAGGTCAGGCGGTTCAGCAGCGCGAGCTCGTCCGGGTCGAGAGTGCCGCGGGCCGCCGGGCCTC
>DATEFR010000347.1:0-3657 GCA_035280545.1 Burkholderiaceae bacterium
GCCGGCGTCACCGGCGTGGTCGCGTGGGTCTGGCGACTGGTCTTCGCACTGCTCGTGCTGTGCGGCGGGACCGGCGTGCTGGTCTACCTGCTGCTGTGGATCTTCGTGCCGCAGGAGGACGTCGCGTTCACGCACGGGTAACGCTTCGATACACCGTCACCACACCGGTTGCGTGCAGACTCACGGCCTCGCCTGCCGGCGATTCTCGTGTTCCCCAGCTTCGTCCAACCGCGTTCTTCGTGTGGAGGTGAGTCATGGTGCGAGGAGACAACAACAACAACGACAACCCCGACGGCGACAACCGCCTGAATGGCACGCGCCGCCGGCTGTTGCGGCAAGGCCTAGGGGCGGCCCTCGGCGCCGCGATGGTGATGCCGCGCTGGGCACGCGCGCAGAGCGCCGCGGCCGGGCCGGCGGCACCGCCCAGCACGATCACGCAGCCGCCGCGCGACTTCGGTCCGAACGGCGCGCCGACCACTTACTTCACCGACCCCGATGTGCTGACCATCGACCCGTCGTTCGATGGCCTGCGTCAGCCCAACGCGCCTATCCAGCGGCTGTGGACCGGCGCGCTGTGGTCCGAGGGGCCGGCCTGGAATTCGGTCGGACGCTTTCTCGTCTGGAGCGACATCCCGAACAACCGCCAGCTGCGCTGGAGCGAGGACGACGGTCATGTCAGCGTGTTCCGCATGCCGTCGAACAACAGCAACGGCAACACCTTCGACTACCAGGGCCGGCAGCTTTCGTGCGAGCACCTGACGCGGCGCGTCGTGCGCTACGAGCTCGACGGCTCGGTGACCGTGCTCGCCTCGGCCTTCAACGGCAAGCGCCTGAACTCGCCGAACGATGTGGTGCCGCACCCGGACGGCAGCTACTGGTTCACCGATCCGCCATACGGCGCGCAGCTCTACGAGGGCACGGTCGACGCGGCCGGCGGGCCGGCCAACAAGGCCGGCCGATTGAACCCGAGGCTGGGCCAGCCGCCCGAGATCGGCACGTACAAGCGCGAGCTGCCGACCGCGGTCTATCGACTCGACAAGAGCGGTACGCTGGCCCAGGTCGTCGGCGAAGACCAGGTGCCGGATCCGAACGGCCTGTGCTTCTCGCCCGACTTCAAGAAGCTCTACGTCATCAGCACCGGGCAAGGGCCGGGCGACACGATCGCCGGCGGCAAGGGCGACATGTACGTGTTCGACGTCGGCTCGGACCACAAGCTGAGCAACGGCAAGCTGTTCAGCGACTTCATGATCGACGGCGTGAAGTGCGGCCCCGATGGCGTGCGCGCCGATGTCGACGGCAACCTCTGGTGTTCGAGCAATGCCGGGCGCAGCGTCGGCTACAGCGGCGTGACCGTGTGGACGCCGCAGGGCAAGCTGATCGGGCGCATCCGGCTGCCCGAGATCTGCGGCAACGTCTGCTTCGGCGGCCCGAAGCGCAACCGCCTGTTCATGGCGGCCAGTCAGTCGCTGTATGCGGTCTACACCGCGACGCAGGGTGCCGCGCCGGGCTGAGAGGCGGGAAAACATGTGCCTGAAGAGGTTCGACGGCACTTGTACCGGTATTGGAGGTAAAGGAACGGGGCCGCGCAACCGAAAACAGCGGCAGTTGTCCCGTCCGCCGTCCCTGCATGTCGTACCCAGCGTCGCCCGAACGCCAGCTCCCTCCCGTTGCGAGCAGACGTCCCTGGCGCGACCGCCTGGTCCTCGCCGTCATCGGATGCCTCACGTCGGCGTCGGCCTTCGCTGACGCCGCCTCCGACGACACCTCACGGACCCCGAACCTGCGCGACCTCGAAGGCGTGCTGGCGCAGCCGGTGTACGGCGACGGCCGCACGGCCAGCGCGGCCAAGCATGCGCAGGACCTCGAAACCGCGCCGGCCGCGGTGGTCGTGCGCACCGGCGGCGAGATCCGGGCCCAGGGCTATCGCACGCTGGCCGAGGTGCTCGCGAGCATGCCGGGCATCCACATCCAGTACGACCGCGTCTACGCGTACGGCGGCATACGCGGCATCAACCGGCCCGGCGACTTCACGTCGCGTCTGCTGGTGCTGATCGACGGCGTGCGCATCAACGACCCGCTGTACGAGAGCGGGCCCATAGGCCGCGAGTTCCCGGTCGACGTCGGGTTGATCGACCGGGTCGAGTTCGTCGCCGGCCCGGGCTCGGCGTTGTACGGGTCCAGCGCGGTGCTCGGCACCGTCAACGTGATCACGCGCACGCCGTCGCAGCTGCCGGGGCTGAGCGCGGTCGCGGAGGCCGGCACGGCGTGGGGCCGCAAGCTGAGCGGCACCTGGGGCGGCGAGCTGGCCGGCAGCCGGCTGCTGCTGGGCGTGGCGACGGAACGCCGTCCCGGCGGCGATCTCTACTTCGCCGAGTTCGACACGCCCGAAACGAATCACGGCATCGCGCACAAGGCCGACGGCGAGCTCGCCAGCAAGCTGTTCATGAAGGCGCGCTGGACCGGCTTCACGATCACCGGCGGCCTCTCGAATCGCGAGAAGTACGTGCCGACCGCGTCGTACGACACGCTGTTCAACACGCCCAATCTCTGGATCGACCGCTACGGCTATCTGAACGCGGAGACCTCGCAGCGGCTGGACGCGAACCAGGAGGTGCAGGCGCGCCTGGGTTTCGAGCGCTACCAGTTCCGCCTGCGCAACCTCTACGGGGACGCCGCCAATCCCTCCGTCAGCACCGAGGCCGACAACGCCGACGCGTACACCGGCGAGGCCCGCTACACCTGGCTGGGCTGGGCCCGGCACCGGCTGACCGCGGGCTTCGAGTTCCAGCGCAACACGCGTCAGGCCATCCACCTCGGGACGACCTCGCCGGATCCGCTGACCCTCACCGACTTCAAGGTCGACTCCAGCCGCCATGCCCTCTACGCGAGCGACGAATGGCAGGCGCTGCCGTCGTTGCTGCTGACCGCCGGCGCGCGCGCCGACTGGCGGATCGACGGGCAGCTGACGACCTCGCCACGCTGGGCCGCGATCTGGACGCTCGACCCGCAGTGGACCGTCAAGTGGACGCAAGGCCGCGCGTTCCGCGAGCCCAACGCCTACGAGCGGCTGTACGGCGACGACACGCAAAAGCCGAATCCGCAGCTGAAGATCGAGACGCTGCGCTCGCGCGAGCTGCTGGCGTTGTGGCGGCCGGCGGAGTCGCTGACGCTGGAAGCATCGCTCTACTCGTTCCGCATCCGCGATCTCGTCGAGCTGATGACCGACGACGACGGCCTGAACGTGTTCCGCAACCGCGGCGAGCTCGAGTCGCGTGGTGTCGACCTGACCGCGACCTATGTGTGGCCGCACGGCACGCAGTTGCGCGTCAGCGTCTCGCGCCAGCACGCGACCGACCGCGAAACCGGCGAGACGCTCAGCGGCGCGCCGCAGACGCTCGCGAAGTTCGCCTGGACCTTGCCCGGCCCGGTGGCCGGTGCGACGTTCGGACTGAACGGCCAGTACGTCAGCAGCCGCCTGACGCGCACGAATGCGCGGCTGGGCGGCTACTTCCGCGCCAACGCGCACCTGCGCTATGCGCCGGCCGGCCAGCCGTGGTCGGTCGCATTCGGGGTCTACAACCTGACCGGCGAACGCCACTGGGATCCGGTCGGACCGGAGCATGTGCAGGATGCCGTCCAGCAGGACGGCCGCGAGTT
>DATEFR010000348.1:0-6073 GCA_035280545.1 Burkholderiaceae bacterium
TGTGCAGCGCCTCGACCAGCTGCGCGCAGGCCGGCGTGCGCACGCGGCCGCGCAGCCCGATCAGGCCCACCGGCGGCAACTCGATCGGCACGGCGAGCGCGAGCCGGCGTGCCAGGCCTTCGCGCTCCAGGTACGCGGCGACGCCGCGCGCCACGAAGCCGAGCGCCGGGCGTTCGCGCACGAAGGTCAGCGTGACCAGGAACGACGCGGTCTCGATCACATCGGCCGGCGGGTTCAGCCCGTGCTTGTAGAACATCTGGTTCAGCTTGATGCGCGACGAGGCCCACGGCGGCGGCACCACCCACGGCAGCGCGGCCAGATCGGCCCAGCGCGGGCGCGGCTTGCGCAGCACCGGATGATCGGGCCGCGCGACGATGCACATGGTCTCCTCGTACAGGGCTTCGGTCTCGAGGTCGGGCGCCGCATAACCGGGTTCGAGGCGGCCGACGATGAGGTCCAGCTCGCCGACGCGCAGCCGCGGCAGCAGCCGGGTCAGGTCGCCTTCCTCGACCGACACCATCGTCTGGGCGGAGACCTCCTTGACGCGCTGCACCGCGCGCGCGAGCAGCCCCGGCGTTGCGACGACCATCGCACCGACCCGCACCCGGCCGGCCGCGCCGCTGGACACCGCGGCGATCTCGTCGCGCGTGCGGTCGTAGTCGGCCAGCACCGAGCGCGCGAAGCGCACGATCGTCGTGCCGTGCGGCGTGGGCTCGGTGCCGCGGGTCGAGCGCACGAACAGGTCGAGCTCGAACATGCGCTCGATCTCGGCCAGCGACTTGGACACCGCCGGCTGCGTCAGCGAGAGAAACTCGGCCGCGCGGCCGAGGTGACGGAACTGGTCCAGCGCGACCAGCAGCTGCAGGTGGCGCAGCTTCAGGTTGGAGCGCAGCACGCGGTCGATGTCGCTCATTCGTCTTTCCCTTACATGAGGCCTTTGCAATGAAGAGAGTCCACTTCTTCATTGGATGGGCATGATTGTGACAGCCACAATCCCGATCGCTTGCGACGCTTCAACCGACAGACAAGGAGACAAACCCGATGCGCAGCCAACGCCGCCAGTTCGTCCTCGGCAGCCTGGGGGCCGCCCTGGCCGGTGCCGTACCGCGCGTGTTTGCCGCGGCCGCGTACCCCGAGCGCCCGATCACGTTCATCTGCCCGTGGCCGGCCGGCGGCACGGCCGACGTGACGATGCGCGCGCTGTGCGGCGCGGCGGCCAAGTCGCTCGGCCAGACCATCGTCGTCGACAACAAGGCCGGTGCGTCCGGCATGCTGGGCCTGAAGGTCCTGGCGAGCGCGAAGCCCGACGGCTACACGATCGGGCAGGTGCCGATCTCGGTGACGCGCTTCTCGCAGCTGGGCACCGTGCAGCTCGATCCGCTGAAGGACCTGGCCTTCATCGCGCGCACCTCGGGCCAGACCTTCGGCATCGCGGTGCGCGCCGATGCGCCGTTCAAGACATTGAAGGAATTCGTCGCCGCGGCGAAGGCCGCGCCCGGCAAGCTGACCTACGGCAGTGCCGGCATCGGCGGTGCGACGCATGTCGGGATGGAGGAGTTCGCGCTCGCCGCCGGCATCCAGCTGAACCACATCCCGTACAAGGGCGGCGCACCGGCGCTGCAGGATCTGCTCGGTGGCCAGATCGAGGCGCTGGCCGATTCGAGCTCGTGGGCTCCGCACGTCAAGTCCGGCAAGCTGCGCCTGCTTGCGACCTGGGGCGAGAAGCGCACGCAAGAGTTCCCGGATGTGCCGACGCTCAAGGACCAGGGCTACGACGTGGTCGTCGATGCGCCCAACGGCGTGGGTGCGCCCAAGGGTCTGGACCCTGCCATCGAGAAGCGCCTGCGCGATGCGTTCAGGGCGGCTGCGGCGAGCGCCGAGTTCGCCGAGGCCTGCGGCCGCATCGATGCGCCGCTGATGTACCTGGACGGCCCCGACTACACGAAATACGTGGCCGCGACCTACCGCAAGGAAACCCAGCTGATCGAGCGCCTGAAGCTGCGCGAACTGCTGGCGAAGGGCTGACGTGGCCGACGCGATCTCGCCGCTGATCCGCCTGCACGCGAACGACAACGTGCTGGTCGTGCGCCATCCGCTGGCGCTGGGCCAGGCGCTGCCCGAGTTCGGGCTGCGCACCAAGGCCCAGCTGCCGGCCGGGCACAAGATCGCGGCGCGCCGCATCGCGGCCGGGGAGCGCGTGCTGAAGTACAACGTCGTGATTGGCGCGGCCACGCGCGACATCGAGGCCGGCGAGCATGTGCACGGCCACAACCTCGCGCTGGTCGACGAGTACCGCGACCCGGGCTTCGGCCTGGACGTGAAACCGGTGGCCTACGTGCCCGAGGCCGAGCGCGCGCGCTTCATGGGCTTCGTGCGCGACGATGGCCGCGTGGCGACGCGCAACTTCGTCGGCATCCTGAGCTCGGTGAACTGTTCGGCGACGGTGATCAACCGCATCGCCGCGCACTTCACGCCCGAGCGGCTGTCGGCGTTCCCGAATGTCGACGGCGTGGTCGCGTTCGCGCAGACCAGCGGCTGCGGGATGTCGTCGCCCAGCGAGCACTTCGACCTGCTGCGCCGCACGATTGCCGGCTATGCGCGCCATCCCAATCTGGCCGGCGTGCTGATCGTCGGGCTGGGCTGCGAGCGCAACCAGGTGGCCGACCTCGTCGCCTCGCAGGGCCTGCAGCCGGGCCCGCTGGTGCGGACTTTCGTGATGCAGGACAGCGGCGGCACGCGCGCGACGATCGCCGCCGGCATCGAGGCGATCGACGCGATGCTGCCGCTGGCGAATGCGGCGCGGCGCCAGCCGGTCAGCGCGGCGCACCTGAAGATCGGCCTCGAGTGCGGTGGCTCCGACGGCTTCTCCGGCATCACCGCGAACCCGGCGCTGGGCGCGGCGATGGACATCCTGGTGCGCCACGGCGGCACCGCGATCCTCTCGGAGACGCCGGAGATCCACGGCGTCGAGTACATGCTGACGCGGCGCGCGGTCAGCCGCGAGGTCGGCCAGAAGCTGCTGGACCGGCTCGCCTGGTGGGCCGAGTACACGCGCGGCCACAACGCGCAGTTCAACGGCGTGGTCGGTGCCGGCAACCAGGCGGGCGGGCTGGCCAACATCTTCGAGAAGTCGCTGGGCTCGGCGATGAAAGGCGGCACGACACCGCTGGTCGACGTGTACCGTTATGCCGAGCGCATCGACAAGGCCGGCTTCGTCTTCATGGACTCGCCGGGCTACGACCCGGTCGCGACCACCGGCCAGATTGCCAGCGGCGCGAACCTGATCTGCTTCACGACCGGCCGCGGCTCGATGTTCGGCAGCAAGCCCGCGCCGACGATCAAGCTCGCCAGCAACACGCCGATGTTCGAGCGCCTGCAGGAGGACATGGACATCAACTGCGGCGCGGTGCTGGATGGCGACTGCGATGTGGCGCAGATGGGGCAGCGCATCTTCGAGCACATCCTGCGCGCGGCATCGGGCGAGAAGACCAAGAGCGAGCAGCTCGGCTTGGGCGACCACGAGTTCGTGCCGTGGCATTTGGGTATCGTGAGTTGATGGACTGGATGCGTGGGGTTCAGTTGCTGCGACCAGTGCGAGCCGGCTCTCGTGTGACGACCGAGCGACGCGGCAGGCGGCACCCGGCAGGGGCTCATGATGTGGCGGTCGTCGCTGCGCGACGACTGCACTGCGATGCTCGGTCCGGGGTCGCGCCGCATAACTCGCTTCGTTCGCTGCGCTCACTGCGCTCAGACAGATGCGGCGAGTCAGTTCACGAAGCGCGCTGCGCGCGCCGACCCCGGCCCTGCGCTTCTCGTCGCCACATAAATCGCCCCTGCCGGGTGCCGCCTGCCGCGAGGGCACCAGCGGTGATACGCGCCGAGCCGCCTTCGGCAGCAGCGGAGTCCACTCGCATCTGCGTAGGGCCCGTCGCGCGCCTCGGTGGTGGATGTCGCGGCAGGCGCTGCCCAGCCGGGGCGAATTGTGAGGCGGCGAGGAGCGCAGCCCCGAGGTCGGCGCGCACGCAGTGCGCGCTTCGTAGACTGACTCGCCGCATCTGTCTGAGCGTAGTGAGCGCAGCTCACGTAGCGAGTTATGCGGCGCGACCTCGGGGCGAGCACCGCAGCGCAGTCGGCGCGCAGCGCCGACCGCCGAACTCTGAGCCCCGGCTGGGCAGCGCCTGCCGCGACGCTCGGTCGTCGCCAGAGAGCGTGATGTCACTGTGTTCAGCTCCGTCAGAGCAGGTTGCACTGCGCCGCGTATGCGTCGGCATGCGCCGGCAGCGGCGTGCCGACCAGCTTCGTCGCGACCTTGCCGCTGCCGTCGCGGGCGGTCTCGAACGCGTAGTAGTTCTGGATCGGCATGTTGTTCTTGTTGAAGCTGAACGGGCCGCGCACCGACTTGAACTCGCTGCCCGAGGCCTTGACTGCTGCGGCGAGCTTCTTCGAATCGCCGCCGGCCTTGCGCAGCGCGATGTCGAGCAGATTGGCCGCGTCGTAGCCGGCCGCCGCGTACAGGCTGGGCGTGCGCTTGTACTTCGCCTCGAACGCGGCGACGAACTTGCGGTTTTCGGGCGTGTCGAGCGCCGCGTCGTACATCGCCGCGCTGGTCGTGCCGACCGCCGCATCGCGCAGCGACGGCAGCGTCGTGCCGTCGACCGTGAACACCGAGTACAGCGGCAGCTTGGCCGAGAGGCCCGCCTGGCTCATCTGCTTGACGAAGTTGATGCCCATGCCGCCCGGGTAGAACACGAACACGGCATCCGGTTTTGCGGCCTGCAGCTGCGCGATCTCGGCCGAGTAGTCGGGCTGGTTGACCTGGGTGTAGGCCTCGTCGACCACCTGGCCCTTGTAGTAGCGCTTGAAGCCGGCCAGCATGTCCTTGCCGGCCTGGTAGTTGGGCGCCATCAGGTAGACGCGCTTGATGCCGCGGTCCTGCGCGAACTTGCCCATCGCCTCGGCGGCGCCGTCGTTCTGCCAGGCCATCGAGAACAGGTTGGCCTTGCACTGCGCGCCGGCAACCGGCGACGGGCCGGCGTTGGTCGCGATCGCGACGACGCCGGACTCGGCCAGCCGCGGCAAGCTGCCCATCAGCACGTTCGAGAACGACAGGCCGACGATCGCATCGACCTTGTCCTTGTCGATCAGCTTGCGCACGATCTGCTGGCCGATCTCGGGCTTGAGCTGGTCGTCCTCCTTGACGACGTTGGCCGGCGCGCCGCCCAGCTTGCCGCCGAGCTGCTCGACCGCGAGCATGAAGCCGTCGACCTGGTCCTGCCCGACCAGCGCCTGCGGGCCCGACAGCGGCGCGACGAAACCTATCGTCGCGGCGGGCGCGGCCAGAGGCAGCGCGGCCCATGCGGCGGCCAGTGCGCAGGCGCGCACGGTGTAGCGATCCATGTTTGTCTCCTGTGGAATGAACGTATGGGCGTCGTCAGTCGAGCTGCAGGTACACGCGGCTGCCGTCGACCTTGACCGGGTAGCGGCGCAGCGCCTCGGTGACCGGCGCGCAGCTCGGCGTGCCGTCGCGCACATCGAACTTGCCCTGATGCAGCGGGCACTCGATCTCGTGGCCGTCGAGGAAGCCGTCGCACAGCCGCGCGTGGCCGTGCGTGCAGAGGTTGTCGGTCGCGTAGACCGCGTCCCCGACGGTGTAGATCGCGATGTCGCGGCCGCCGACGATCACGCCGGTCACGTCGTCGGTCGGGAGCTCGTCGGTCGACATCGCGTCGACCCAGGTGGCGTTGGAGGTGCTGGTGCTCATCGTCGTCGGCTCGTGTCAGATCGGGTAGATGATCGAGTTCGGGATCATTTCGCTGTCGTAGATGCACTCGCGCGACGCGAACTTCAGCCCCTCGGGCGTGCGCACCACCGTGTCGAGGTAGCGGCCGACGTTGAACACGGTCGACGCGTCCGACAGCTTGGTGCGGAACACCGCGTAGTTCGCCTCGCAGCGCAAGCGCCCCGGCTCGGCGCTGCGCACGATCGGCGTGCCGACCACGTGGCGCTGGTAGTACGGGTCGTGGAACAGCGTCTCCTGGATGCCGTAGACGCGGTCCTTCAGCATGCCCTTGCT
>DATEFR010000349.1:0-8100 GCA_035280545.1 Burkholderiaceae bacterium
GAAGTCGGCACGGCGGCGGTCGCTGCCGGTGTCGCGCACGACGGCCGCATCGAGTTTGACGTAGTCCAGCCCGGCCTCGAGCAGGCGGTCGATCCGGCTCAGCCGTTCGCCGGCGTGCTCGAGGCCGAAACGCACACCCAGCGGACGAAGCTGGCGCGACAGCTCGCGCACGAGCTCGAACTGCTCGGCCGCCGCGATCTCGCCGACCTCGACCCACAACTCGCGTGCTGCACGCGGATGCTCGACCAGTCGAGCACGCAAGCGCGCTGCGAATCCGCTGTCGGCCAGCGACGCCGGCGACAGGTTCACGCCGCGGGCCTGCCCGTCGCGCGAGATCGCGCGCAGCGCCAGCGTCAACGCGAGCTCGTCGACGACCGGCGTCATGCGCGTGCGCACCGCGAGCGCCAGCCAGTCGCCCGCGACTTCGAACGCGCCCTGCTCCTCCAGCTGCAGGCGCAGCGGGCATTCCAGATGGATCACGCGCCGCATCCGATCGACCACCGCGAAGGCTCCCAGCTGCGCGCGCTGCTCGTTGCGCAGCGTTGCCTGCAGCAACTCGCCCCAACGATGTTCGCCGAGCAATGCCCAGGCGGGCCGCTTGGCGGCGGCGTCTCGGTCGATGTCCACGCTGGCCACCGTGCCGACGCCCGCGGCCTCGGCGCGTGCCAGCGCGAGGTCGGCCTGCCCCATCAGCTCGGCCAGCGACGTCTCGCGCCGTGCCTCGACCGTGCCGGCGACGACCCCGATCTGCTGCGCCGCACCGCTGGGCAACGCCGCATAGACACGCTCGATCAGCACCGTCGCGATGCCGCGCGCTGCACCGCCCGCAGCGACGCCGACCGCGAAGTCCGCGCCGTTCAGCCGGCCGGCGAACGCCCCCGGCGTGCTCTGTGCGAGCGACTGCACCGCGGCACCGATCGCCGCGATCAGCTTGTCGGTCTCGACGTGACCGAGGCGCCGGTTCAGCGCGGCCAGTTGCAGCACGCGCAGCAGCACCAGCCCGCCGTCGGGCGCGCCGTCCTCGCGCTGCTGGCGCGCGGTCAACTGCGCCATGAAGTGGCCGCGGTTGGACAGCCCGGTCAGCGCATCGAGGCTGGTCTGGCGCCGAAGGTTCTCGACCTGCGCGGCCTGCGCCTCGAAGACGGTGCGCAGCCGCGCGACCATCGCGTTCATCGTGCGGGTCAGGCGCCGCAGCTCGGGGACCGACGGCTCGATCACGCTCAGGTACTCGCCGCGCTGCAGCGATTCGGCCTGGCGCATCGTGTCGTCCAGCGGACGGCGGATCCGACCGACGCCGAGCGCGCCCAGCAGCCCCGCCAGCACACCGACGATCGCCAGCGCGATCGCCGAGCGGATGCCGCCGCGCCAGAGCTGGTCGTACGCGAATGCGGTCTGGCTGACGACTTCGACCGAACCGAGCGCGCGCCAGCCGTCGCTGACCTGCGCCAGCCCGGGCTTGGTGTCGATCGCGACGAGCGCCGCGAACCAGGCCGGCGCCTGCTGCGGCAAGCCTTCGGCGCTGCGGTCGAACAGCGACGCGCCGTCGGCACCCACGAGCCGGATACGCCTGTAGAAGCCGGTGTCGAACTGCGCCGACAGCGTCAGATCCATCAACGCACGATCGCCCTTCTGCTGCGACAGAACCTGCGCAAGCGCAGTCGCGTTGTCGGTGTTCTTCAGGTCGAGCTGGGTCTGCAGCGTGTCGCGCACCGAGCCGATGTTGATGACCGTGGCGGCCGCGAACGCGAGCACCAGCGTGCCCAGCAGCAGCAGCCAGATCTGGCGGATCAACGACATGACCGGCTCCTGTTCGTTTGGCTGTTCGTCTTCTTCATCATCTTCATCACTCGTCTTCTAGAAACCTTCGCTGCGTGCCTTCGCCAGCACCTCGCGCCAGCGCGACAACCGCGCGACCGGGTCGCCCGCGGATTGCATGCCGGTGCCTTGCCACAGGCCGTCGCTGTTGAAACTGAAAACCGGCACCAGGTCGGGCCGGCGCGACGCCGGCCGAATCTCGCCGATCAGGCTGTCCAGCACAAGCGGCTCGGCGCTCGGCGTCGCGTAGTAGGCCAGCACCATGTGCGCCTGCGCGGCGCTGTCGCTGCCGCCGATCAGCGCGCGCACGTAGACCAGCCGCAGCTTCGCGCTGGGCATGCCGGCGGCGAGCAGCGCGAAGTACTTCGCGATCACGTAGTCCTCGCAATCGCCGCGGCCCTTCTCGAGCGTCTCGAGCGGGCTGGCCCAGTAGTCGGCCTGGCCCCACACCTCCTGGTCGCTGGTGAAGACGATGCGGCGGTTGAAGAAATCGTTGACCGCGGTTAGCTTCGCGGCATCGTCTCGCGCCGCGATGCCGGCGAGCATGCCTTGCAGCGCGCGCACATGGGCCAGCGTCTGCGGGCCGTGGGCATTCGCGGCGCGCAGCATCGTGTCGGCATCCCAGGCGAGCGAGAACGTCGCGCAGCATGCGATGCCCAGCGCGCAGGCCAGTGGCAGCAGCGACGCGAGGATGTGCACAAACGCACGGCGAGAAGACGAGGTCCGGCCCACACGACTTTCTCGTCTTTCGACACCGGAACTTGAGAGCTGTCGCATTGCCACGCGTCTGCAGGCGATGGCGGCGTGCGTTGTCGTCGCGCTGGGTCGAACGTGCTGCCGCTTCGCGTGAAATACTGCGTCGCAACCCATGATCGAGGGGATTGGCACGGGAGTGGGGATCCCTAGACTCGGGCCCGCATCACGCAACGGCGCAACGTCCTGACGACCCACTGCACGCCGCGGACAACATCAACAACGTTGGAACCCATGAAGCCTTTGTCCCTCCAGCGTCGCTCGACCCTCGCGCTCGCTTGTTTCCTGGCCTGTGCGGCGAGCGCGTTTGCGCAAACGTCGAAGACTAACGTCCCGGCCGATCCGCTCGCCGCGGCCGTGCAGAGCGCGATCACGACCAACCCCGACGTGACCGCGCGCTACAACGCGTATCGTGCCTCGGTCGACGCGGTCGATGTCGCACGCGCCGGCTACCTGCCCCGAGTGGACCTCAGCGCGACCGCAGGTCCGGAGCGTGACCGATTCGACAACCGCGACCCGGCCAGCCAGACCTTGAACCGCCGCGAAGCGGGCCTGACCGTCACGCAGCTGCTGTGGGACGGCCTGGGCACGCAGCAGGACGTGGCCCGCCTCGGCCACGACCGCCTGACCCGTTACTTCGAGTTCGTCGACGCAACCGAGCAGACCGCGCTCGACGCCGCCAAGGCGCACTTCGACGTGCAGCGCTACCGTAAGCTGGTGCAGCTCGCCGAGGACAACTACGTGCAGCACCGCTATGCGTTCCTGCAGATCCAGTCGCGCGTGAATGCCGGCGTCGGCCGCGGCGTCGACCTCGAGCAGGCCGCGGCGCGCGTCGCGCTCGCGCAATCGAACCTCGTGACCGAGGTCTCGAACCTGCACGACGTGACCGCGCGGTATCAGCGCGTGATCGGCACGCCGCCGCCGAAGGAGATCCCGTCCGTCGGCATGCTCAACGGCGGCCTGCCGGCCAGCCCCGGCGACGCGATGACGACCGCGGTCAAGCAAAGTGCCGCGGTCAGCGCGAGCATCGAGAGCCTGCGCAGCGCGCGGTCGCTCGCCGACGGGCGGCGCTCGGCGTTCCAGCCCAAGGTCGAGGCTCGCCTGCGCGGCGTTGCCGGCCGCAATGTCGAGGGCCTGCAGGACCAGACGCGCAATGCCGCCGCCGAGATCGTGCTGAGCTGGAACCTCTACAACGGCGGCGCCGACCAGGCCCGCGTGCGGCAGCAGACGAACCTGCTGAACCAGGCCGGCGACCTGCGCGACAAGACCTGCCGCGACACGCGCCAGACCGCCGCGATCGCGTTCAACGACACGCGCAAGCTGGTCGACCAGCTCGCCTACCTGGACCGCAACACGCTCGCGATCCAGAAGGCGCGCGACGCCTACCGCCAGCAGTTCGACATCGGCCAACGCAGCCTGCTGGACCTGCTGAACGCCGAGAACGAGCTGTACACCGCGCGCCGTTCGTACGTGAACGCCGAGTACGACCTGGCGCTCGCCTACGCACGCACGCATGCGGCGCTGAACCAGCTCGGCGCTCAGCTCGGTGTCGCGCGCATCGACGCGACGGCGAACGACGCGGCCGGCTGGGAACAAGGCGACGATGCGCCGCTGCGCTGCCCTATCGTTGTCGCCGAGATCCCGGCGATCGACCAGGCCGAGCTCGACAAGCGCGCCAATGCGCTGGCAGCGCAAGCGCCGGCGCTGCAGGTGCCGACGCCGCAGTCCCGCAAGCCCTGAGCGGCGACGGCCCTCCTCGTTTCGACTCGCTCTCCGATCGCGCAGGGAGAGCGAGCGCACGTCAGCGCTTGACCGGCGGCAGGTCGGTGCAGGCGCCTTCGAACGCCTCCCCGGCCAGCCCTATGCTTTCGCCCAACGTCGGGTGCGGGTGGATGGTCTTGCCGATGTCGACCGCGTCGGCGCCCATCTCGATCGCGAGCGCGAGCTCGCCGATCATGTCGCCGGCGTGCGTACCGACGATGCCGCCGCCGACAATGGCGTGCGTCTCCTCGTCGAACAGCAGCTTCGTGAAGCCTTCGTCGCGGCCGTTCGCGATCGCGCGGCCCGAGGCGTTCCACGGGAACAGGCCCTTCTTGACCTTCAGCCCGCTCGCCTTCGCTTCGTCCTCGGTCACGCCGACCCAGGCGACCTCGGGGTCGGTGTAGGCCACGCTCGGGATCACGCGGGCGTCGAACGCGGCCTTCGCGAGCGCGGCATCGCCGAGCTGCTCGCCGGCGGCGACTTCGGCGGCGACGTGCGCTTCGTGCGTCGCCTTGTGCGCCAGCATGGGCTGGCCGACGATGTCGCCGATCGCGAAGATGTGCGGCACGTTCGTGCGCATCTGGATGTCGACCGGTATGAAGCCGCGCTCGCCGACGATCACGCCGGCCTTCTCGGCGCCGATGCGCTTGCCGTTCGGCGAGCGGCCGACGGCCTGCAGCACCAGGTCGTAGAGCTGCGGCTCCTTCGGTGCGCCCTCGCCTTCGAACTTCACGAGGATGCCGTCCTTCGTCGCCTCGGCGCCGACCGTCTTGGTCTTCAGCATGATGTTGTCGAAGCGCGGCGCGTTCATCTTCTGCCAGACCTTCACGAGGTCACGGTCCGCGCCCAGCATCAGGCCGTCGAGCATCTCGACCACGTCGAGCCGTGCGCCCAGCGTCGAGTACACCGTGCCCATCTCGAGCCCGATGATGCCGCCGCCGATCACGAGCATGCGCTTCGGTCGCTGACGCAACTCGAGCGCGCCGGTCGAGGTGACGATGCGCGGGTCGTCCTTCGGCAGGAACGGCAGCTTCACCGCCTCGGAGCCGGCCGCGATGATCGCGCGCTTGAAGCGTATCGTCTGCGTGCCGCCCTTGGCCAACTCGACGCGCAGGTGGTTCGGGTCGACGAACGCGCCATTGCCGGTCACGACCGTGACCTTGCGCATCTTCGCCATCGCCGCGAGCCCGCCGGTCAGCTTGCCGACGACCTTCTCCTTGTGCAGCTTCAGCTTCGCGAGATCGACCTGCGGCTCGGCATAGGTGATGCCGTAGCCGTCGAAGTGCTTGACCTCGTCCATCACCGAGGCCACGTGCAGCAGCGCCTTCGACGGGATGCAGCCGACGTTCAGGCAGACGCCGCCCAGCGTCGCGAAACGCTCGACCAGAACGGTCTTGAGGCCCAGGTCGGCAGCGCGGAAGGCCGCCGAGTAGCCGCCGGGGCCGGCGCCGAGCACCAGCATGTCGCATTCGAGATCGGCGCCGCCGGAATAGCTGGCCGCCACGGGCGCTGCTTGCCCACCCCGGCCCTCTCCCGCCGGGGCGGGAGAGGGAGACGGCGCGCCGGCACTCCCTCTCCCGCTGGCAGGAGAGGGCTGGGGTGAGGGTGGTGCGGCAAGCGCCGCTGAAGACTCCAGCGTCAGGATCACCGACCCTTCGTTGACCTTGTCCCCCAGCGCGACCTTCAGCTCCTTCACGACGCCCGCCGCCGACGACGGAATCTCCATCGAGGCCTTGTCGCTCTCGACCGTGATCAGGCTCTGCTCGGCCTTCACCGTATCGCCCGGCTTGACCAGCACCTCGATGATGGCCACGTCCTTGAAGTCGCCGATGTCCGGCACCTTGATGTCGATGATCGCCATGTTGTTCCGTTGTCTCGTCGTCAATCGTTCTTCAGTTTGATCGTGTGCACGTGCACCGGAGCCTGCGAGTTCTTGTCGAACTCGCATCCGGCGCGCACGCCGAGCTCGGCCAGTTCACGCGCGCTCTTGGCCTTGTCGTAGGCCGCGTACATCGCACCGAGCGCGAATGCGCGGCCGGTGCCTATGCCCCAGAAGCGGTCGAACTCGAACACCTCGCGGTACGAGTACACGCCGTAGATGCCCCCGGGGTTCGCGATCAGCGCGGTGAGCTGCGAGCTCTCGTACGGGTCGGAGTCTTCTTCCTTGGTGTTCAGGAAGAAGTTCTCCTTCAGCTTCGGGTGCAGCTTCAGGAAGGTCTCGAACACCTGGTCGCGCGAGTGCAGCCGCAACTCGTCGGGCGGCAGGCTCGCGAGCGCACGCCGCAGCACCGGGAAGTGCGCCGTCGTGCCGGCCATGCCGATCCAGCAGTCGCTGACCTTGAACAGCTTCTCGTTCGCCTCGTAGCCGTGCGCAAGGCGCGTATCGCCGAAGGTCACGAGCGTGTCGGCCGCAATCGCCACCATGCCGGCCTTCTTGACCACCACGACCGTCGTCATGGGGGTCCGGCCTTACAGCAACACGCGCCGGAAGTCGGCGAGGATCTGCCCGAGGTACGCATTGAAGCGCGCAGCCGAGGCACCGTCGATGACCCGGTGGTCGTACGACAAGGACAGCGGCAGGGTCAGGCGCGGCACGAACTGCTTGCCGTCCCAGACCGGCTTCTGGAAGCCCTTCGACAACCCGAGGATCGCCACCTCGGGCGCGTTGATGATGGGCGTGAAGTGCGTGCCGCCGATGCCGCCCAGCGAGCTGATCGAGAAGCAGCCGCCGGTCATGTCGGCGGGGCCGAGCTTGCCGTCGCGCGCCTTCTTCGCGAGCTCGCCCATCTCGGTGCTGATCTGCAGGATGCCCTTCTTATCGGCGTCCTTCAGCACCGGCACGACCAGTCCGTTGGGCGTGTCGGCTGCGAAGCCGATGTGGAAGTACTGCTTGTAGACCAGCGTGTCTCCGTCCAGGCTGGTGTTGAACTCGGGGAACTTCTTCAGCGCCGCGACCACGGCCTTAATGACGAACGCCAGCATCGTGACCTTGATGCCCGACTTCTCGTTCTCCTTGTTGGTCGCGACACGGAACGCCTCGAGCTCGGTGATGTCCGCCTCGTCGTTGTTCGTGACGTGCGGGATCATCACCCAGTTGCGATGCAGGTTCGCGCCCGAGATCTTCTTGATGCGCGAGAGGTCCTTGCGCTCGATCGGCCCGAACTTCGTGAAGTCGACCTGCGGCCACGGCAGCAGGCCCGGGATGCCGCCGCCGGCCGCGGCGGCTGCGGCAGGTGCCTTGGTCGCCTGCGCCTTGGTCTGCAGCGCACCGCTCATCACGCCCTTGACGAACCCCTGCACGTCGTCCTGAACGATGCGGCCCTTGGGCCCGCTGCCCTTCACTTCCTCGAGCGGCACGCCGAGCTCGCGGGCGAGCTTGCGGATGCTGGGCGAGGCATGCGGCAGTGCACCCTTCGGCGCGCCGGGTTCGTGCGGCGGCAGTGCCGCGGTGGGCACCGCCTTGTCGGCGTGCCCGCCCTCACCCCGGCCCTCTGCCGCCAAGGCGGGAGAGGGAGCCGACGCGGGCGACTGGGGCGAGGGTGCTGCAGCCGCGGCACCGCCGGTCGTCTCGACCACCGCGATCGCGCTGCCCTTGGACACCTTGTCGCCGACCTTGACCTTCAGCGCCTTCACGACGCCAGCCTGCGACGACGGAATCTCCATCGAGGCCTTGTCGCTCTCGACCGTGATCAGGCTCTGCTCGACCTTGACCGTGTCGCCGACCTTGACCATCACCTCGATGACGGCGACGTCGGCGAAGTCGCCGATGTC
>DATEFR010000350.1:0-9351 GCA_035280545.1 Burkholderiaceae bacterium
AAGATGAGTCTTGCCGGGGCCTTGAGCCCCCTGAAGAGTCGTTCGAGACCAGGACGTTGATAGGCCGGGTGTGGAAGCGCAGTAATGCGTTAAGCTAACCGGTACTAATTGCTCGTGAGGCTTGACCCTATAACTTTGACTGGAAAGTCAAAGATAGATTTGAGAGCCGTGAAACCGATCTTCGTGAATCGATCGGTATGCAATCAAGCTGATTCAGACTCTGCGAATTGGTCGTCTTGCCGAAGAATGCAAGGCGGCGACAAGTTCAGCCTGATGACCATAGCGAGGTGGTCCCACTCCTTCCCATCCCGAACAGGACAGTGAAACGCCTCTGCGCCGATGATAGTGCGGATTCCCGTGTGAAAGTAGGACATTGTCAGGCTATTATTCGAGGACGCCCCTATCGAGAGATAGGGGCGTTTTCCTTTTGGGGCTCAGGCATTTCGCAGCCACGATCCATCGATTGTCAGTGCACCGGCTTCGACCAAATCGGTTAGCAAGCCGCGGCGCCACACGATTGGGTCGATCGTCGAAAAATGGCGTGATCGGGCCAATTCCATATATATCGTCGAGGCCAACCATCGATTCAGTTCGTCCACTGGGCAGGCCTGAATTTCAAGCATGCGGAATTTGATCAGCACTTTCGCCGCATGCCGCGCATGTTTGGCCGGATCCGCCGCCAGCCCACGCAGGCGTCTGAACGCACGCTCGAGGGCAGCCTCGTAGTCGTCGAATGGTGTGCCATGTCCCGGGATAACGCAGCGCACACGCAACGAGGCGAGCATCTGCAGCGTGCGTTCGACATCGTCGAAACCAGCTTCGCCGAGTAGCTCTGGAAAGACGACGCCGAAACCGTTCGCCCAAAGCGCATCAGCCGAAATCAGCAAGCCGAGATCCGGCTGATGCACCACGATCGATTCCGGGTCGTGACCAGGCGCTGCCAGTACCTGCCACGTCATCGTGCCGAGTTGAAGCTGGTCACCGGCCGTCACCGAGCCTGTTCGTCGGAATCTTGGGCAGTGCTGCCCTGTTGCCGCATAGGTCAGCGCGCTTTCATCCCAGGTATCGACCTTTGCTGATTCGCCAGCGGGCACATCAATCGCGCAACCGAATGTCTGTTGCAACAGATGGTTCCCACCGCAGTGATCCGAGTGCAGATGGGTGTTGATCACGCGATCGAGGCGCATGCCCGCGCCTAGCGCGCGGCGCACCAGCGCAACGGTCTGCTCGGCGTGGCTCGCATAGCCGGTGTCGATCAAAACGCTTTCGGGAGCCGATCTCGACGACGCGAACAGCACGTTGTTCGACGACAGCCAGCCTCGTTCGAAGACCTGCAAACCTGCCTCTCGGAACAATGCGGCTGAGTTGCTCAACGCTTAGTCTCCATGATCGACGAGCTCGGCAGCAGAGAGGCCACCGATGCGACACCTTGGGCCTGAAAGAGGCCCTGCGCGAGCAGGTGCTCACGCTCATCAACGATTCGGATGAACTCGGCGGCACCGTCCATCGACCGGAACGTGTCGAACCCATTCTCCAGAAAGCCTTGGAGCTCGTTCAACCCAGCGGCTCGAGCGGGTCCGCGCATCAACCGCAGGCTGTTGCGAATCAGCACCTTTCGGGTGAGTGAGTCCAGCGCGCTCGCGATCTCGAGTGTCAAGACGATTTGCCGTTCGCGGTCGTCGGCACGGCCGGTGGATTGCCAAGCCGAGATGTACTGTCCGGCATCGATGCTGCCGTCGGCGGGGAGACGACGTGCCGTCTCTGTATCCAGCGTTTCGGACAAGGCGTGTAACCGCGCCAGCGTCCTGACCGTGCTCACGATCTCGTGCGGAAACAGTCGCACCAACGCCGGAACGACTCGCGCGAATTGTGCGTCCCGCCGCGTGAAATCGCTCGGGCCGTACAGCTCGTCGAGAAAGAATCGCGCGGCTGGTGCGTAGCGCGCAGTGGCCAGCAGATCGGCATAGGTGTGCGCGAAGCGGCGTTGTTGATAGGCCTTCAGCACCTGCACGCGCCGAGCCAATGCCACATCGCCGGCGCGTCGGCGCCGCTCGGCATCGACGATTGCCAGCTCGGCGAGGATCTGTTTGTTGGTGTCGTTCGACATGCACGAGTCTGTGTTGCGGCTCACTGTATCAAGCGATGCCAAGCGCTGCCGCGCCGATCGGGCTCGGTGTCTTCTGCAGCCGCGCTGCTAGCATCACCCGAATGCTCGCCCGACTGCAACAGCTCATCACGATTGGCCTGCTCTTGCTCGCCGTGAGCTGGGCGCTGTACTTCTTTCAGGTTGGGCAGCCTGCGCGCGCGATCGGTGGCGCGTTGCTGATCGCGCTCGGGTATGCGTTGGTGCTGGGCATCGAATT
This sequence comes from Burkholderiaceae bacterium, assembly GCA_035280545.1. Taxonomy (GTDB): domain Bacteria; phylum Pseudomonadota; class Gammaproteobacteria; order Burkholderiales; family Burkholderiaceae_C; genus DATCSE01. The sequence goes on from DATEFR010000350.1 coordinate 2,364, forward strand.
CATCCTGCTGGCCTTCGTGCAAAAGGGCGATCCCACCCCTCGCCCGACGATCGCCCAATTGCTGCGTGCCTGGTGGGGCGAGGCGACGACTGCGCCTCTCGTGTTTTGCTGGCGACAGCCGTTTCGCGCCACGGCCGAGCCGGATCACTTGCCAACCGCGCGCGGTCGCCGTGGCATCGTCTTCGTGCACGGCTTCTTCTGCAACAGGGCGTTCTGGAACCCGTGGATGGCGCAGTTGCGCGCCGAAGACGTGCCATTCATCGCGATCAATCTCGAGCCGATCTTCGGACCCATCGGCGACTACGTATCGGCAATCGATGCCGCCGTCTCTCGTCTCGAGGCCGCGACGGGCTATGCCCCGCTCATCGTTGCGCACAGCATGGGCGGGCTCGCGGTACGCGAATGGCTACACCGGACCGTCAATGCCCACACGCGTGTGCACCACGTGGTGACGATCGGCACGCCGCACCACGGCACCTGGATCGCCCGCTGGGGTCGCACGATCAACGGCACGGAGATGCGACTGCAAAGCCCGCTGGTGACGCGCCTGGCCGCCGCCGGCACCGCGCAGCGGCACGCATTGTTCACGTGCTTCTACAGCAACTGCGACAACATCGTGTTCCCGGCGTCGACTGCCACGCTCGCCGGTGCCGACAACCGTCACCTGCCGGGCTTCGCCCACGTCCAGATGGCGTTTCAGCCGCCCGTGCTCAGCGAGGTCTGGCGATTGCTCAAAGGACCTGCGCGCGATGCACCGACGATCCCGGCGTTTCGGTTCAAGGGCGATCTCTGATCGCGCCGATGTTCAGAATACGCGGTCGGATGGCAACCGCTCGTCGGCGGCCAGCTCGCCGCAACGCGCAACGCGCTCATAGATCGGCGCGAAGTCCTGTTCGGTTGCGTCGAACAGCTGCTCGAACGAATCGATCGCGAAATAGGTGCCCTGGTAGCTGTCGATCTTGTATCGCGTGCGCATGATGCGTTCGAGATCGAACCCCAGGCGCTGCGGTTGCGGACTGGTCACGCTGTGACGCAACTCGCCGGCCGACGACAGGATGCCGGCGCCATAGGCGCGCAGTCCCGAGCGTGTTGCGATCAGCCCGAACTCCACCGTGTACCAGTACAGCCGTGCCAAGTGCTCGCATGAGCCGAGTCGGCTCGCCTTCAGGCCGCCGGCCCCATACGCCTGCATGTAGTCCGCGAACACCGGGTTGAACAGCAAGGGCACATGGCCGAACAGGTCGTGAAACACATCGGGTTCGACGACATAGTCCACCTCTTCGGGCTTGCGTATCCACCCGGTCACCGGGAAGCGGCGTTGACTCAGCAGTGCGAAGAACGCTTCTTCAGGAATCAGGCCCGGCACGGCGACGACCTCCCAGCCGGTGGTCCTCCGCAGTTTCTTGCTCAACTCGTCGAAGCGTGGGATATGCGATGGCGAACCGAGCTGCTCGACTGCCGCGATGAATTCCTCGCAGGCGAGCCCCGGCAACTGCGCAACCTGGCGCTCGTGAAGACGGCGATACAGCGCGTGGTCGGCCGCGGTATACGCAGCCCAGTCCTGCTCGCAGGTGTAGTCGGCGCGAGCTTGTGCGTAGTCGCCGCGCGGCGGCCGTTCGCCGTGGCCGTAGGTCGCCGGCGCGACGCCTTGGTTCGTGCCGCGCGGGTCCACCATCGTGGCGAACTCCCCTGCAGCCCCCATCACTTCAGCCATTTGTCCACCGTCTTCTGGTATTCGCCGGTCGCCTTCGCCAGGTGCAGCCACTGGTCGACGAACGATTTCATCACTGCGTCGTTGCGCGGCAGCATGTAGCCCATCTCGCCGTATTGCAGCGGCTTGTCCGGATTCACCGCGCACAGCCCCGGCTTGAGCTTCTGCTGGGTCAGCGCCTCGGCCGATTCGGTGACGAAAACGTCGGCACGCTTCGCCGCGATCTCATCGAAGATCGTCAGGTTCTCGGGGTGGATGGTCAGCGTTGCGGTCTTGAAGTTGGCCTTTGCGAAACGCTCGTTGCTGCCGCCGGGGTTGGCGATCACGCGGACGCCAGGCTTGTCGATGTCGGCGACCGACTGGAACTTCTTGACGTCCTCGCAGCGCACCAGCGGCGTCTTGCCGTTCACCATGTACGCGGTGCTGAAGAACACGCGCTTCTGGCGCTCGGTTGTCACCGAGATGCCGCCGATCGCGATGTCGCACTTGCCAGCGGCAAAGTCGGGCACGAGGTTCGCCCAGCTCGTCTTCACGAGCTCGAGCTTTGCGCCGATCGCCGCCGCGAGCGAGGTGGCGAGGTCGACGTCGATGCCTTCATACGAGCCGTCGGGCTTCAGGAAGCTGAATGGCTTGTAGTCGCCCGGCGTGCAGGCGCGCAGCACACCCGACTTCATCACCGAATCGAGCGTCGATTCCGCTGCGCCCTGCGCCTGCACGGCGAACGAGGTGGCGACGATGGCGAGCGCGGCAAGACAAGCGCGAAGGTTCATGAAGTCTCCGGTGAGGGCAGTGGCTGAAGTCGCGAAGGATACCGAGGCTCAGCCCGCGTAATGGATGCTTAGTGCTGCGTCGTCGTCGCCGTGCTGTCCTTCAGCACGCCGCGCCGCACCTGGTCGAGTTCGATGCTCTCGAACAGCGCACGGAAGTTGCCCTCGCCGAAGCCCTGATCGCCCTTGCGCTGGATGATCTCGAAGAAGATCGGCCCGATCACCGTCTGCGTGAAGATCTGCAGCAAGAGTTCATTCGGCGCGCCTTGATGCGTCGCGCCGTCGATCAGGATGCGCAGGCGCCGCAGCTCGTCGAGATTCTCGCCGTGGCTCGGCAGACGCTTGTCGACCAGGTCGTAGTAGGTCGCGATCGTGTCTTGAAACGCGACGCCCTGCTTCTTCATGCCGTCGACGGTCGCGTAGACGTTGTCGGTTCCCATCGCGATGTGCTGGATGCCTTCGCCGTGGTACAGGTCCAGGTATTCGGCGATCTGGCTTTTGTCGTCCGAGCTTTCGTTGATCGGGATGCGGATCTTCCCGCACGGGCTCGTCATCGCTTTGCTCTTCAACCCCGTCAGCTTGCCTTCGATGTCGAAGTAGCGAACTTCCTTGAAGTTGAACAGCCGCTCGTAGAAGTCGGCCCATTCCTTCATGCGGCCGCGATGCACGTTGTGGGTCAGGTGGTCGATGTACGTCAGCCCGTTGCCCTTGGGGTTCGGGTCGGCACCGGGAATAGGCACGAAGTCGACGTCGTAGATGCTGATGTTGCCGATCGTGCCGGGCGCAGCGCCGTCCTTGCCGTGCCAGCGATCGACGAAGTAGACCAGGCTGTCGCCGATGCCTTTGATCGCCGGGATGTTCAGCTCCATCGGGCCGGTGTGGTGATCGAAGCCCCAGGCACCGAGCTCGAGCGCACGCTCGTAAGCGAACTTCGCATCGTTCACCCGAAACGCCATCGCGCACACGCTAGGCCCATGCAGCCGCGCGAAGCGCTGTGCAAACGAATCTGGCTCGGCGTTGATGATGAAGTTGACTTCGCCCTGTCGGTACAGCGTGACGTTCTTCGTGCGGTGCTTGGCGATCGCCGAGAAGCCCATCGTCTCGAACAGCTTGCCGAGCGCGACTGGATCCGGGGCCGCGTATTCGACGAACTCGAAGCCGTCGGTCCCCATCGGGTTGTCCCAGGGAGTGAATTGCATGGCATGTCTCCGGCAAGTCGGACGAAGGTGGATCGGTAGCCAGCACTGTAGATTCGGCATCCCGCAGGTTTCCTGCAAGTTTCGGCAGGTCTTCACCCTTTTGTGCACGAAAGGTGCAAAATTCGAAGGGTGGAAACTGTAATTGAGCTCGATACGATCGATCGGCGCATCCTTCGCGCGTTGCAGTCCGACGGTCGCATCACCTACGATCAGCTCGCTGCGCAGGTCAGCCTGTCGCCGTCGGCGACGCTACGGCGGGTCAAGCGGCTTGAGGAGTCCGGGGCGATCGCGCGCTATGTCGCCCTGGTTTCGCCGGAGCGCGTCGGGCTCGGGCTGACCGCCTACCTGAATGTGCGCCTCGAGAAGCATTCGGAGGAGCACAAGCGCAATCCGATGGATCTGTTCCGTGCGGCGGTGCAGACCTGGCCCGAGGTGGTCGAGTGCGCTGCGCTGACCGGCGAGATGGACTACCTGCTGCGCGTTGTCGTGCAGGACATGGCGCACTACTCGCGCTTCATCATGGATACCTTGCTGAAGCACCCGAGTGTCGAGGACTGCAAGACCAGCTTCGTGCTCGACCGCGTCAAGAACACGACGGCCGTGCCGGTCTGACCCGGGCGCGGCCGTCCGGCCGCTCCGCGCGCTGGCGGCTCAGCGCTCCGACCCCGCCACCCAGCGGTAGCTCACCGCGCCGAGCACTGCGCCGGCCACCGGGGCGACCCAGAACGCCCACAACTGCATGATCGCCCAGTCGCCGACGAACACGGCCACGCCGGTGCTGCGCGCTGGGTTCACCGACGTGTTGGTCACGGGAATGCTGATCAAGTGGATCAACGCGAGCGCGAGCCCGATCGCGAGCGGCGCGAAGCCCGCGGGTGCACGTTTGTCGGTCGCGCCCATGATGACGATCAGGAACATCATCGTCATCACGACCTCGGTCAGCAGTGCCGCGGCCAGCGAGTACTTGCCCGGCGAATGCTCGCCGTAGCCGTTCGACGCGAACCCGGCCGACACGTCGAAGCCGGCCCTGCCGCTCGCGATCAGGTACAGCACTCCGCCCGCAACCACCGCACCCAGCACCTGCGCGACGATGTATGGCAGCAGCTTGCCCGCCTCGAAGCGCCCACCGGCCCACAGCCCGATCGAGACCGCCGGGTTCAGGTGCGCGCCGGAGACATGGCCGATCGCATAGGCCATCGTGACGACCGTCAACCCGAACGCGAGCGAGACGCCGGTCAGGCCGATGCCGACGTTCGGGAACGCCGCGGCGATCACGGCGCTGCCGCATCCGCCGAGCACGAGCCAGAACGTGCCGAGAAACTCTGCCGCGTACGCTTTCATCGGAGGTTCTCCTTGTTCGCTGCCGATCGGCGGGGTGGGGCGCTCGGGAGCGCGCAGTGTGCCACGCAAGTTGGCGACTGACGATGACGGGTTTGTTGCGCCAGCCGATGCGGCAGCGCCGAATCGTGGCGTCAGATGGCCTGGACCAGATGCAACGCCGCCGCCGGCGACAGATTCAGGAGCGCGGCGATCTCGTCGACGTCATGCGCGATCAAGGGGTCGTCCCAGCCGCGGGCGCTGTGGCGCGCGAGGCGCAGGGCGAGCGCGACGCAGCGCGCCTCGGGATGACTGGCATGGCGATCGTCGGTGAGACGCGTCAGCAGCTCCGGCAACCGCCAGGCCTTCATCAGCGACTGCTGCAGCGGCGCCAGCTCGACATTCAGCACACGCCGCTGCGCGTCGCGAAACCGCAGCTCGGGCTCGGCTGCGTACAACGCCTGCAGGCGCAGCGCGAGCACCGGCGCGTGGCACCACAGCAGCATCTCGGCGCAGTCGTGCAGCAGCGCTGCGGCGTGGATCGCTGCGGCGTCCGGGTCCATGCGATGCACCGCGAACGCCAGCGCGAAATTCGCACCGCGATGTGCGCGGCGCAGCGATTCGGCCAGCCCGGCGAGTGCTGGCGGCTGCTCGATCAGCCACTCCTCGACGGTCGGTTGTGGGCCGAACGCAGCGAAGAATGGCGAGATGCCCATCAGCACGATCGCCGAGGTCACGGTCTCGGTGTCGGTGACGACCCGTCGCGCGCGGTGCATCGCCGCATAGGCCAGCACCTTCAGCGTCATCAGCGGATCGGTCGCGATCATCTCGCCGATCGAGTTCGCGTCGACCTTGTCCTCGTTCGCGCGCAGCGCCTCGAGCGCGTCGGCGGTCTGGGCCAGCACCGGGATTTCGAGGCTCTGCAGGTGCGCGACCCACGCGTCGAAGTCGGCCAGCGGCTCGACCAGCGGCTCGCGACGAGGCAAGGGCACCAGCCCCGGCAGAGCGGTCGCTGCGGCAGACGAAGCGGAAGGGGCGAGTGCGGTCACGGACATCGGAACGAGTCGGTTCGTCCGTGTGTTATCGGCACGTGCGGCGCGCACTTGAATCGCGCGGGCCGCCACTACTGCGCCATCGACCGCCGCGGTCAGACCGACAAGACGTGCCCCTCGTTCGGCTTCGATTGGCCGCCCAGCAACTGTGTGTACGTCGCCTCGACCGCCGCCCGTCCACGCCCCCGCACGACACGCAGCCACGGATGCTGCGTGTCTCCGATCGGCACCATGAACGCACGCCAGGCCTCGGCCAGACGCTGCTGCAGCCCGCCCGGGCCCCAATCGGCCATGCGCTTCTTGATCTGCGCCGGCGCGAAGAACAGCACGGGCCGCGGCCCGGCCAGGCCCTTGCCGCCGCCCAGCGCGTCCCAATGCGTGCCGCCGACCGAGCAGCTGTAGCGCAGCTCGTCTGCCCAGTGGCTGTGGATTGTCGCGCGCAGCGTCGCGTCGCCGCTGAAGTCGACATAGACGATGGCCTGCGTGGCCGGCAGCGTCGTCGTGTCGGCGTACGCGAGCACCTCGTCGTAGCAGCCCAGGCCATGCGTGAAGTCCAGGTTGCCCGGCGACGTCAACCCCACCACCTCGACGCCACCGTCGCGGCCGCCGCGCTGCGACAGGCAGAACGCGGTGCCGTACGCGGTCTTGCTCGATGCGCTCGACAGCACCACGCGGCGGGCACCGAAGAAGTCGTTGTCGGCAAGGAAGTCGTCGATCATGAACGACGTGATGAACAGCGGTCGCAGCAGTGCCTGTTGCGCCTCCTGCGCGGCGACGTAACCCGGGTCAGCGCTGCACCGCAGGTACTGGTTGTACAGCGCGTGCAGCTCGCGCCGATGCGGCGCACCATCGACGAAGCCGCTCGGCTTGACGTTGACCGGCCACAGCACGACCTCGTCGGCGATCGGCCAGTAGCCGTAGAACCGCTCGCCGACCGCGACG
>DATEFR010000351.1:0-6225 GCA_035280545.1 Burkholderiaceae bacterium
CGTCACGCAGCACCTGGGCGTGTCGCCGCGCTGGCTCGATCACATCCCGACCGGCGGCGCATCGGGCGTGATGGCTCTGCGCCGCGCGGCGCGAGCGGTGCAGGCCGGCGATGCCGAGGTCGTGGCCTGCATCGCAGCCGATACCAACCATGTCGACTCGTTCCGCCTGACGCTGGGCTCGTTCAGCAACTTCGCGCGCGATGCGAGCTACCCGTATGGCTCCGGCGGGCCCAACTCGATCTTTGCGTTCATCACCGCGAACTACATGCGCAGCTACGGTGCCACGCGCGAGGACTTCGGCCGCATCGCGGTCGCCCAGCGCCGCAACGCGCTCGCGAACCCGAACGCGCTCTTCAAGAAGCCGCTGACCTTGGCCGAGTACATGGCGGCGCGGCCGATCGCCGACCCCATCCACCTGTTCGACTGCGTGATGCCGTGCGCCGGTGCCGAGGCCTTTCTCGTGATGCGCGAGGAGCGGGCACGCGAGCTGGGCCTGCCGCATGCGCAAGTGCGCGGTGCGATCGAGCGCCACAACGCGTATGCCGACGATCCCGTCATGGTGCGCGGCGGCTGGCGCGTGGACCGCGACGACCTTTACGCGCAGGCCGACGCGACGCCGGCCGACATCGATTTCGTGCAGACCTACGACGACTACCCGGTCATCGTGATGATGCAGTTCGAGGACCTGGGCTTCTGCGAGAAAGGCGGCGGCCCGGCCTTCGTGCGCGAGCACACGACGACCTTCGACGGCAGCTTTCCGAACAACACCAGCGGCGGGCAGTTGTCGGGCGGTCAGGCCGGCGCGGCCGGCGGTTTCGTCGGCATGGTCGAGGCGATCCGGCAGCTCACCGATCAGGCCGAGGGCCGCGCGGTGCGCGATGCGAAGCTCGGCCTGGTCACGGGTTTCGGCATGGTGACCTACGACCGCTGCTTGTGCACGGGCGCTGTGGTCCTGGGGAGATCCGCATGACGATGCCCTTGATGAAGCCCAAGCGCAAGAACCCGGTTCTGCGCACGCGGCAGATGAACCTGCCGCCGTGGGCACGCGGCCGCGTTGCGCTGGGCATGACCGCGGCGGCCGCGGAAGGCCGCTTCGAGCTGCAGGTCTGCCAGGACTGCAGCGCGGTGCAGTACCCGCCCCGCGAGGCCTGCCACCGCTGCCTGTCGCCGCGCCTGCGCTGGCGGCCGCAGTCGGGCGACGGGCAGCTGTTGAGCGTCTCGACCCTGCATCACAGCAACGACCCGTTCTTCCGCGAACGGCTGCCGTGGCGGCTCGGTCTCGTGCAGCTGGCGGCCGGGCCTTCGCTGATCGTGCATCTGCACGGCGAGGTCGGCGACGCGCCCTCGCCGGTGAAGGTGGGCGCGCGGCTAGACCGCGCGGGCCAGGCGGTACTGATCGGATTTCCCCCCGAAGGGAGCGAACACATGGCTGACGACAACATGCTGCGCGAGATGACGAGCGACCCGAAGTTCCGCAAGGTGCTGGTCACCGACGGCAAGACCGCGGTCGGCCAGGCCCTCGTCGAGGCGCTGGTGAAGGCCGGCGCCCAGATCGTGTGGGTCGGTCATGCCGAGCCGTGGAAGAAGCTGCCCGGCATGGCCGACATCACGGCGCTGCCGCAGGTCACGCTGGTGCCGCTGGACCTGACCAACGGCCGCTCGGTCAGCGAGCTGGCGGGCGAGATCGGCGGCAAGGTCGACATCGTGATCAACAACGCCGAGCTGCACCGCACGTTCGGCATCGCGGCGCGCCGCGGCACCGATGTCGCGAAGGCCGAGATGGACATCAACTACTTCGGGCTGCTGCGCCTCGCGCAGGAGTTCGGCCCGGCGCTGAAGGGCCGCTCGGCCGACGGTGTCACGCACGCGGCGGCGTGGGTCAACCTGCTGTCGGTCTATGCGCTGTCCAACTACCCGCCGCACGGCACGTTCTCGGCCTCGAAGGCGGCGGCGCTGTCGCTCGCGCAATGCCTGCGTGCCGAGATGCGGCCGGCGGGCATTCGCGTGGTCAACGTGTTCCCCGGGCCCATCGACGACGAGTGGAACCAGAACCTGCCGCCGCCCAAGGTCGCGCCCGCGGCGCTGGCCAGCGCGATCGTCAAGGCGCTGAAGGACGGCATCGAGGACGTGTACCCGGGCGACGTCGCGCAGGAGTGGCTGGAGCGCTGGCGTGAGAACCCCAAGGTGCTCGAGCGCGAGCTCGCGGCGGGGGGAAGCTGAGATGGCGACGAAGCATGGCATTGGCTCCTTCTCCCGCTTGCGGGAGAAGGCGGGGGATGAGGGTCGGCGCGGCGCTCACCCTCACCCCAACCCTCTCCCGCAAGCGGGCGAGGGCGCTGTTCATCCGGAACGTTGATATGCAGCTCGCAACAACACAACTCCTGTCAGACCTGGTGACCGCGCTCGCCACCGGTCGCATCCGCGTGGTCGACCTGACGCAGACGCTGACGCCCGACTTCCCGCAGATCGCGCTGCCGCCCGAGATGGGCCAGTGCTGGCCGTTCCGCATCGAGGAGGTCTCGGCCTACGACGAGCGCGGGCCGGGCTGGTACTGGAACAACTTCTCGTGCGGCGAACACACCGGCACGCACTTCGATGCGCCCATCCACTGGATCTCGGGCCGCGACCTGCCGAACAACGCGGTCGACACGATCCCGGTGCAGCACTTGGTCGCGGCGGCGTTCGTGATCGACTGCTCCGAGCAAGCGAAGGCCGATCCGGACTACCTGCTGACGGTGGCCGACATCGAGCGCTTCGAAGCGCAGCACGGCCGCATCGCGAGCGGGGCCTGGGTGCTGATGCGCACCGACTGGTCCAAGCGCACCGACCCCGAGGCGTACCAGAACTTCGACGAGACCGGCCAGCACACGCCGGGGCCGAGCTCGGAGGCGGTGCAGTTCCTGGTCGAGCAGCGCGGCGTGCTGGGCTTCGGCTCGGAGGCGATCGGCACCGATGCCGGGCAGGGCTACCACCTGCGGCCGCCGTACCCGTGCCACTACTTCATGCACGGCGCGGGCCGCTACGGACTGCAATGCCTGACCAACCTGGACCAGCTGCCGCCGACCGGCGCGGTACTGATCTGCCCGCCGCTGAAGATCCAGAAGGGCAGCGGCAGCCCGTTGCGCGTGCTGGCGCTCGTGGAGGATCGCGCATGAGTGCGTCGCCGAAGAAAGTTGCCGCAGTGACCGGCGGCTCGGCCGGCATCGGCAAGGCGATCTGCGAATCGCTGCTGGCCGACGGCTACGTAGTCGTGTCGCTCGCGCGCCGCCGTGGCGACATCGCTCATCCGAAATTCCACAACATCGAAGTCGATCTGGCCGACCGCACCGCCACCGCGCAGGCCGCACGCGAGCTGACGCAGCGCTTCGAGGTCACGACGCTGATCCACAACGCCGGCGTGATCCGCCCGGCGTTGCTGCCCGAGGTGCAGCTCGACGACCTGGGTGCGCTGGTCGAGCTGCACCTGGGCTGCGCGATCCAGTTGGTGCAGGCCGCGCTGCCGGCGATGCGCGCGCAGCGCTACGGCCGCATCGTGCTGATGTCGTCGCGCGCCGCGCTCGGTGCGCAGACCCGCACCAGCTACTCGGCGACCAAGGCCGGCATGCTGGGGATGGCGCGCACCTGGGCGCTGGAGCTTGCGGCCGACGGCATCACGGTCAACGTCGTGGCGCCCGGGCCCATCCACACGGACATGTTCTACGACGTGATCCCGGCCGGCAGCGAGCGCGAGCGGCAGCTCGCCGCGGCCATCCCGGTCGGGCGCGTCGGCGAGGCAAGCGACGTGGCGCGTGCCGTGTCGTTCTTCGTGCACCCGGACTGCAGCTTCGTCACCGGCCAGGTGCTCTACGTCTGCGGTGGCGCCAGCCTCGGCAGCTTGTCCCTTTGACGCGAGGTACACCCGCATGAGTCGTTCGATGCGCACCGCGGCCGCTGCCACGCTGAGTGTCGGCACGATCTGGCACGCCGCAGCGGCCGATCTGAAGGTCGGCGTGGTCACGTCGCTGTCGGGCCCGGTCGCGGCGCTGGGCGTGCCGTACGGCAAGGGCATCCAGGCCGCGCAGGCGTGGAAGCCGACGATCGCCGGCCGCAAGGTGCAGGTGATCGTGCTCGACGACCAGTCCGACCCGACGGTGGCCGCGCGCAACGCACGCAAGCTGGTCACCGAAGACAAGGTCGACGTGCTGATCGGCACCTCGGGCGTGCCGGGCGCGCTCGCGATCGCCGCGGTCGCGCGCGAGACGAAAACGCCGCTGATCTCGCCGACGCCGGTCAGCGTGCCGCCCGACGACAACGGCTGGACCGTCACCGTGTCGCAGCCGTTCCCGCTGATGGTGGCCGCGGTGGTCGACAAGATGAAGGCAGGTGGCGTCAAGACGGTGGCCTACATCGGCTTCTCCGATGCGCTGGGCGATCTCGCCTACGACTCGCTCGTGAAGGCTGCCGAGCCGGCCGGCATCAAGGTCGTCGCCAACGAGCGGTATGCGCGCGGCGATGCATCGGTCGCGGGGCAGGTTCTGAAGATCGTCGCGACGCGGCCCGATGCGGTGGTCGCCGGCAACTCCGGAACGCCCGGCGCGCTGCCGTACCTGGCGCTGGCCGAGCGCGGCTACAAAGGCGGGATCTACGGCACGCATGGCTTGATCAACGCCGACTTCGTGCGCGTCGGCGGCAGCGCGGTCGACGGTTTGATGGTGCCCAGCGGCCCGGTGATGGTGGCCGACCAGTTGCCGGCCGAAAGCCCGGTGCGCAAGGTCGCGCTCGATTTCCGCGGCGCGTACCAGAAGACGCACGGCGCGCTGCCGACCGACGCGTTCTCGGCCTACACGTTCGACGCGTACCTCGTGCTCGACGACGCCGCGACCCGCGCGATCGCCGGCGGCAAGGCCGAGCCGGGGACGCCGCAGTTCCGCCAGGCCTTGCACGACGCGATCGCCGCGACGAAAGAGCTCGCCGGCACGCACGGCGTGTTCAGCTTCAAGCCGAACGAGCCGTATGGGTTGGACAAGCGCTCCGCAGTCGTGATCAAGCTGGAGAAAGGCCAATGGAAGCTCGTACCGTGACGGTGCCGGCGGCCGGACGCATGACGCGCGAGGCCATCGCTGCGCTGGTCCAGGACGATCGCGTGCATCGCGACCTGTACCTGAGCCCCGCGCTGTTCGCGCTCGAGCAGCGCCACTTCTTCGCGAACACCTGGAACTACGTCGGCCATGCGAGCCAGGTGCCCGCCGCCGGCGATTTCATCGCGGTCGAGATCGCCGGCCAGCCGCTGCTGATGGTGCGCCAGGCCGACGGCGGCATCCACGTGCTGCACAACCGCTGCGCACACAAGGGCACGCAGCTCGTCACCGACGAATGCGGCCACGCCGGCAAGTTCTTTCGCTGCCCGTACCACGCGTGGACCTACAAGCTCGACGGCTCGCCGCTCGCGGTGCCGATCAAAGGCGGCTATGAGGGCACGCGCCTCAGGGACTGCGAATCGGGGCAGGGCATGGGCGCGCTGAAGCATGTCGCCGTGTACCGCGACTTCGTGTTCGCGAAGATCAACGATGCCGGCCCGGACTTCCACGCGTACTTCGGCGACGTGCTGGGTGCGATCGACAACCTCGTCGACCGCTCGCCGGTGGGCCGGCTGCGCGTCGAGGGCGGCGTGCTGCGCAACATCGTCCACTGCAACTGGAAGATGTACCTCGAGAACATCAACGACACGGTGCACCCGATGTCGACCCACGAATCGGCCACCGCGGCGGCGAACCTGTTGTGGCAGGGCCAGCCGGCCGATGCGGCCAAGCCGATGGCGATGGAGCAGATCCTGCCGTTCGGTGCCGGCTACGACTTCTTCGACAGGATGGGCGCTCGCATCTACCCGAACGGCCACAGCATGCTGGGCACGAACTTCAGCATCCACTCGGGTTACGCGCGCCTGCCCGAGTACGAGGCGGCGCTGCGCGAGGCCCACGGCGACGCGCGCGCGACCGAAATCCTGCAGCGCTCGCCGCAGAACTCGGTGTGTTTTCCCAGCCTGTCGGTCAAGGGCTCGCCGCAGGCGATCCGCGTGATCCGGCCACTGGCGGTGGACCGCACGCTGGTCGAGGCGTGGAGCCTGCGCGTCGAGGGCGCGCCGGATCTGCTGTTCGAGCGCGCCATGACCTACAACCGGCTCGTGTTCTCGCCGATGTCGGTGGTCGCGCATGACGACGTGCATCTGTTCGAGAGCATCCAGCAGGG
>DATEFR010000352.1:0-2656 GCA_035280545.1 Burkholderiaceae bacterium
CGGCTGACGGCGCTGGACGCGACGAACAGCGACTCCGACGCCTTGCGGATCGAACCGACGCGCGCCACTTCGAGAAAGTACCTCAGCACCACCGCGTGCATCGCAGCGCTCCATCGCAAGCTCCCCGCGACTGATCAATCCGGGGCCGGCCGCACCTGCCACGCCTGCACGGCCGGGTGGTCGCACGCCTGCCGACCCACCTCGCCGGCACCGGACGGCGAACCCAGCGCGCTCACCGCCGGCCCGAAGAACTCCCGGTTGATCGCCAAGAACGGCAGCATCGCCTGGGGCAGCTTGCGGTCTTCGTAGATGGCCTGAACCGGGCAGACGGAGACGCAGATGCCGCAGTCGATGCATTCGTCGGGGTGAATGTACAGGGTGCGATCGCCTTCGTAGATGCAATCGACCGGACAGCACTTCGCGCACGCACCGTCCTTGACGTCGATGCACGCCGCGGTGATCACGTGAGCCATGCCGCGCCTACCTGCCGGCCCAGACCGGCTTGCGCTTCTGCTGGAAGGCGCGCACGCCTTCGTTCGCGTCCTCTGAACGGACCGCAGCCATGACAGCCGGAAGGCGCATCGATCGTGCCTGGGACGGCGTCATCGTTGCCGTCTGCCGCACGACCTGCTTGATGGCCTTGAGCGACAGCGGTGCACAAGCGAGGATGTCATCGGTCCATCGGCGAACGGCATCGTCCAGCGCCGTTCGGGGAACGACTTCGTTGACCAACCCGAACGCCAGCGCCTGCGCGGCCTTGATGCGCTTTCCCGTCAACATCATCCCCATCGCCTGGCGAAAAGGAATCTGGCGCTGCAGCAGCGTCATGCCGCCTTCCATCGGCATGCGGCCCACCAGCGGCTCCGGGAGACCGAAGCTCGCCTCTTCGCACGCGACGACGATGTCGCAGCCAAGCACCATCTCGAAGCCGCCGCCCAGCGCCAAGCCGTTGACGCGGGCGATCACGGGAACGCAGAGCGTTTCGCGCAGCGCGATGCCGCCGAATCCACCCACACGATCCATGGCCCAGTACTCGAGGCCGCTGACAGCAGGGTTCTTCAGGTCGGCGCCGGCACAGAACGCGCGATCGCCCTCGCCGGTCAGCACGACGACCCGCACGTCGTCGCGCGCCTCGATCTCGGCCCAGATCCGCTGCAGCTCCGCTTCCGTCGCGAGGTCGACCGCGTTCATGACCTCGGGGCGCGCAAGCGTGACCGTCGCGACGTGCTGCTCGACCGTGAAGCGGACCGTCATGTCGCCACTCCCGCCGCGAGCCCACGCGCCTCGCGCATCACTTCCTCGGTGTGCTGCCCGAGCCTCGGCGGCTCGCGGCGCAGCGACGGCCGCGTCCGCGAGAACCGGATCGGGCTCGCGATGAACTTCAGCGGATGCCCGCTGGACGAAACGCCTTCCAGGATCATCTCGTTGTGCAGCGTCTGCGGGTCGACGAGCGCCTCGCGCATGTCGCGCACCGGCGCCGAGAGCAGGTCCTGCTCTTCGAGCTTGTGGAGCCAGTGTTCGCGCGAGTCGGTCGCGAAGCGCTCGCGGAAGATCCGCTGCAGCTCGGCCTTGTGCGCGAACTGCTGGTCCAGCGTCGCGAAGCGCGCCTCGAGCGACAGGTCGGGCAGGCCCAGCGCCGTGCAGATGTCGCGCAGCGGATTGGCCTTGAACGCCCCGACGAGCACGAGCGCGCCCGTCGTCGTCTCGAACACGCCGGACAGCGGCATCGCGGCCCAGTTCACCTCCGAGTCGCGCATCATGATCATCGCGGCTTCCTGCATCTGCATCGCGAGCATCGAGTTGTAGAGCGAGACGGAGATCTTCTGGCCCTCGCCGGTGCGCTCGCGGTCGAGCAGTGCCAGCAGGATGCCCTGCACCATGTGCATGCCGGCGGTGTAGTCGGCGAGTGCCGTCGGGTACACCGACAGCGGCAGCGCCTCGTCGGCGCGGCGCGCCATCACGCCGCTCATCGCCTGCGCCAGCACGTCCTGCCCGCCCTTGTGGGCGTACGGGCCGGTCTCGCCGTAGCCGGTGCCCACGGCGTAGACGATGCGCGGGTTCAGCGCGCGGCAGTCGTCGTAGCCGAGGCCGAGGCGGTCCATCACGCCGGCGCGGAAGTTGTTGACGACGACGTCCGCGCTCTTGATCAGCGTTCTGACGAGATCCAGCTGCGCGGTGTCGCGCAAGTCGATCTCGACGCTGCGCTTGTTGCGGTTGAGGCTGCAGAAGATCGGGTTGTCCTGGCCCGCCACCGGCTCGAAGGTCGAGCGGCTCAGGTCGCCCGCACCCTTGCGCTCGATCTTGATCACGTCCGCGCCGTGGTCGGCCAGCATCTGCGTGCAGACCGGCCCCATCATGACCTGCGTGAAGTCGATGACCCGCACGCCCGACAGCGGCAGGCGGTCACGCTCGCCGGCGCTCATTGCACGGCCTCCAGCTCCGGTTCGACGAGCTTCGGCACGTCCGGGTTGCGCCCCGGCCGGTCGCCGGGGTCCGCGCCCTGCGCGCGCAGCGTGCGCTGCACCGCCGCCACGTCGACATCGCGCACCGCGACGCCGGCGTCGATGGCCAGCGCCGCGGCCACGCCGGCGGCCTCGCCCATCGCCATGCACGGCGGAATCTCGCGCGAGATCTTCTGCGCGGCCGAGGTGGCCGA
>DATEFR010000353.1:0-4490 GCA_035280545.1 Burkholderiaceae bacterium
CTTCTCGGTGTAGCAGACGCGCAGGTGGCCATAGGGCACGAACTCGAGGTCCTCGCCCAGCAGCTCCGCGACCCGGCCCCAGACCGCACGGGCGCGGTTCGCGAGCGGCATCTGCGCGAGCGCGCGGCCCTGCCGCCGCACGTTGCCGAAGTTCGTGCCGCTCGCCTGCCGGCCGACCAGCTCGCGCTCGAGCAGCGTGACCGAGGCGCCGTGCCGGTGGCGCAGGAAGAACGCGGCCGTCGTGCCCATCAGCCCGCCGCCCAGCACCAGCACATCGGAGTCGTTCACGGCACTCACGATGCGACCTCCCCCGTGTTCATCAACAGCGGCTTCACGGGCGCTTGCGTGCGCAGCCGGCCGACCTGCTCGATCGGGATGCCGCTGGCCTGCGCGACGATCTCGGCCGAGGCATGCCCGCAGTAGCGGCCCTGGCACCGGCCCATGCCGACGCGGCTGAAGGCCTTCGCGCGGTTCACCTCGCGGCTGTCCATCTCGTGCACGCAGCGGCGCAGCTCGCCGGCCGTCACCGCTTCGCAGCGGCAGGCGATCGCATCGTCGGGCAGCTGCGCGAGCTGCGCATGCGGCCACGGGAATGCCTGCGCCAGGCCGCGGCGGAAACGGTCCATTCGTTCGAGCTGCTGGCGCAGCCCGGGCGCTTCGTCGCGATAGCGCGCGGCGCCGTCGCGGTGCTGCAGGTCGTGCAGCGCGGCCCAGGCGGCGAGCCGGCCCGACAGCTCCGCGCCATCGGCGCCGAGCAGGCGCACGCCGTCGCCGGCGAGGTACACGCCGCGCGTACTGCTGCGGCCGTCGGCATCGATGCGCGGCAGCCACTGGCGGCTCGCCGGCTCGAACGCGAACTCGCAGCGCGCGATGTCGGCGAGCTGCGCCTCGGCGCGCAGATGCCAGCCCAGACCGACTGCATCGCACTCGAAGCGGCGCTCGCGGCCGTCCGCATCGCGGACCGTCACGCCGTGCACGCCGTCGCGGTCGTCGCCCTCGATGCGCAGCGGCGTCACGCCTTGCAGCACCGTCACGCCGGCACGCCGCAGCGCACGCATCAGCCCGAGGCCGCGCAGCATCAGCCGCGGCCGCGCCAGCAGCGCGGCGATCGCGCGCCACGGCTTGCGGGCCGGTGCGGTGTCCAGCACCGCCTCGACATGCGCGCCGGCCTGCTCGTACTGCGCGGCGACGAGGTACAGCAACGGCCCGCTGCCGACGAACACGACGCGTGCGCCGATCGCGCAGGCCTGCGCCTTCAACGCGATCTGCGCGGCGCCCAGGCTGTAGCAGCCGGCGCGATGCCAGCCGGCAATCGGCATCAGCCGATCGGTTGCGCCGGAGCAGACCAGCAGCGCATCGAACGGGATCGCATCGGCCTCGCGTTCGCGCACGGTGTGCAGCACCCCGGTACCGTCTTCGGCCACGCTGACGTTCCAGGCCAGCGTCTCGGGGCGGTACGCGATGCGATCGCGCAGGGCCGCGAAGTCGCGGTGCAGCGCTTCGGCCTTCGCGGCCTCGCTGCCGTACAGCTTCGCGTAGGGGCGCGTGAAGCCTTCGGGCTGGCGGCGGTAGATCTGCCCGCCGTCGCGTCGCCCTTCGTCGACCACCACGGGTCGCAGCCCGGCTTCGACGAGTGCCTGCGCGGCGCGAACGCCGGCCGGACCGGCGCCGACGACGACGATGCGCGGCTGTGGTGCAGCCGAACCGGCGGGCAGGCTCACGATGCGGTCTCCGGCGACAAGCCCAGGCGCTCGTGCAGATCGGGCGTGGCGGGCCACAGCGACGCCGGCGGCCGCGTCAGGATCGCCATGCCCGCTTCGACCGGCGTCGAGCACGCGCGCAGCCGTTCGCCGCGAGCGCTCCAGACCCAGCAGTCCTGGCACGCGCCCATCAGGCAGAACCCGGCGCGTGCACCATCGCCGAACTCGCTGTCACGCACGCGCCGGCCGTTGCTCAGCAGCGCGACCAGCAGCGTGTCGCCGGCCAGTGCGCTGGCCGCACGGCCATCGATGCTGAACGTGATCGTCGGCCGATTCTTCTCGGCGAGGCGGACGAAGCGGGGCGTGGGTTCGGTCATGGGTGTGGGGGCAGCGCGGCGGCGAGGCTTCAACGCTGGTTGGGGAACAAGCGCTCGATCGGGCAATGCGTCTTGATGAACGGCGACTTGATGACGATGTAGCTGAAGTACTTCGCGATGCCGATGTTGCGCTCGAGCAGCTCCTCGATGATTTCCTGGTAGTGGTTGACGCCGCGCGTGAGGAAGCGCAGCAGGTAGTCGTAGCCGCCGCTGACCAGGTGGCACTCGAGGATCTCGTCGACCTCCTTGATCGCGGTCTCGAAACGCGTGAAGTCCTCGCGGTGGTGGTCCGAGAGCGTGACCTCGGTGAAGACGGTCAGCGTGTCGCCCAGCTTCTCGAGCCGCAGCTGCGCGCCGTAGCCGGCGATGTAGCCGGCCTGCTCGAGGCGCTTGACGCGGATCAGGCATGGGCTGGGCGAAAGCCCGACCGCATCGGCCAGATCGACGTTGGTCATGCGGCCGTTCTTCTGCAGCTGGGCGAGGATGCGCAGGTCGAGTCGGTCGATCTTCAGGGCTTCGGCCATGAGCGTGATGCGGCGAGTGGGTCCAGGCGCGATTCTGCGGCGTCGAACTCCCTTCGTGCAGCCGCAGCTCAGGCGGTGAGCGCGGCGCGCACGTCGGGCGCGGCCAGCACGGCATCCAGCGTCTTGCGCACGCGGGCGAACAGCTGCTCGAACTCCGCCGGCGTGTAGGTCAGTGCCGGTGCGAAGCCGAGGATGTGATCGCCGAACGAACGGAAGATGACGCCGTTCTCGTAGCCCGCCTTGAAGAGCCGGTCGGGCAGGCCCAGTGCGGCATCGAAGCCGCGCTTGCCGGCCTTGTCGCTGACGAGCTCGAGCGCGCCCAGCAACCCGCGATGCCGCGCGTCGCCGACCAGCGGGTGCTCGCGCAAGTCGTCCAGCCCTTGCGCGAACAGCGGCGCGCAGCGCTGCGCGTGCGCGAGGATGCCGCCTTCTTCATAGAGCCGCAGCACCTCCAGCGCGACCGCGGCGCTGACCGGGTGCGCCGAGTAGGTCGCGCCGTGCCCGACCGCGACGCCGGCCGGCGTGCCGTCGGCAATGCCGGCGTAGACGCGCTCCGACAGCATCAGCGCGCCCATCGGCACGTAGCCCGCGGTCAGGCCCTTGGCCATCGTCATCAGGTCGGGCTCTACGCCTTCGGCCTCGCACGCGAACATCGGGCCGGTGCGGCCGAACCCGGTGATCACCTCGTCGACGACGAACAGGATGTCGAGCTCGCGGGCCGCCTCGCGCATCGCCTTCAACCAGCCGGCCGGCGGCACGATCACGCCACCGGAGCCCTGGACAGGCTCGCAGAAGAACGCGGCGACGTTGTCCGCGCCGAGCTCGGCCACCTTGGCGCGCAGCTCGGCGACCGACGCGGCGATCAGCGAGCGCGGGTCGTGGCCTTGCGGATGTCGATAGGGGTTCGGCGACGCGATGTAGTGCTGCGTCGCCAGCGGCAGATCGAAGCCGCGGTGGAAGGCCGGCAGCGCGGTCAGGCCTGCGCCGGTCGACGACGAGCCGTGGTAGCCGCGCTCGAGTGCGATGAACTGCTTCTTCGTCGGCCGACCGGTCGCGTTGTAGTACTGCGTGATCAGCCGCACCGCGGCGTCCACCGCCTCCGAGCCGCCCAGCGTCAGGTAGACGCGCGTCAGCGAGGCCGGCGTGATCTGCACCAGCTTGTCGGCGAGAAGGATCGCCGGCTCGCTGCTGAAATGGAAATAGCCGGTGGCATACGGCAGTTTGCGCATCTGCTCGGCCGCGGCCTGCACGACGCTCTCCTGCCCGTAGCCGACATTGACGCACCAGAGCCCCGCGAACGCGTCGAGCAGCTCGTGCCCGGTCGCATCGGTGAGCCACGCGCCGCGGCCCGACGTCAGCACGGTCGGACCACGCTGCTCGTGCGTGCGCCACGGCGACACGGGGTGGACGAGGTGGGCGCGGTCGAGTGCGTCCAGCGTGGCGTAGCCCGGTAGGGCGGTCGGATGCGTCATGGCTTGTGGCGAATGCGGCTTCGTTCGATGGCCATGAGCTTAGGGTGCGGGCTGCAACGCTTGGTGCTGCATTGAATGCCGCAGATGGCGAACGCTGCGGAAGTTCGCGCCGCTTTGGCAGATCGTGCGGTCGATGTACGGGACGCTGGGCGCGGGACGGTCGGCGCGAGATCAGGACGGCGGTGCGCTTTGCTGCGCTCATGTCCCCCGGCCGGGCTGCGCCCGGCCTCCTCCTTTACTTCGCTGCGCCGGCCGCCCGATGCCCGAGGCAGCACCATCGTGTTCCGCGTGGCTGAACTGCGCAGTGGTGCCGGATCAGGACGGTGGGGCGTTCCGCGGAGCGAAGTAAAGGAGGAGGCGGCGGCCGCAGGCCGACGCCGGGGGAGAGAGTCCGGACACAAACAGTCCTGAGGACTG
>DATEFR010000354.1:0-2768 GCA_035280545.1 Burkholderiaceae bacterium
CACAAGTACCTCGCGTTCATCTACTGCACCAGCAACCGCGTGCCGGCCTGCGAAGCGCAGTTCCGTGCGGCGCGCACCGACGACCCGGCCTTCGCGCTCACCAAGTCGGAAGCCGGCCATCCGCAGTGGGGACCGGTCTACCAGCGCGTGCAGCGATAATCGACGCTTCGTCGTAGCGGTGCCGCCTCCGGGGGTGCCGCGTTCGCTGCAGAGTCGATGCCTGTTTCCGATCCCGACTTTCGCCTGACGCTGCGCGTCTACTGGGAAGACACCGATGCCGGCGGCGTGGTGTTCTACGCCAACTACCTGAAGTTCTTCGAGCGCGCGCGCACCGAATGGCTGCGCTCATTGGGCCATGAGCAGGAACGCCTGCGTGCTGCGCAGGGCGTGATGTTCGTCGTGACCGAGACCAGCGTGCGCTACCTGCAACCGGCACGGCTAGACGATCTGCTGGACGTGACGGTGCAGGTCGAGCACGCGGGCCGCGCGCAGATGCGGATCCGGCAACAGGCCTGGCGGCGCGACGGGCCACAATCGCAGACCTTGCTCGCCGAAGGCACGATCCGGATCGGCTGCGTCGAAGCCGGAACTTTCAAGCCGCAGCGCATTCCGACGGCCGTCGCCGATGCGGTGCGGCCCGAGGCCTTGAAGGCCTTTGCCGAATAGAAACGACCCGAAACCGCCCGGAAACAGAACCGGCCCCCACACGGATGAATCAACAAGACTTCTCGATCATCACGCTCGTCACGCATGCGAGCTTCGTCGTCCAGCTCGTGATGGCGGGGCTCTTGATCGCATCGCTCGCGAGCTGGACCGTGATCTTCGGCAAGCTGTTCGGACTGCGCCGCACGCGCTCCGTCAACGAGAACTTCGAGCGCGAGTTCTGGGCCGGCAAGAACCTCAACGACCTCTACCACGACGCCGCGAAGAAGCCCGAGAGCGCGCCGATGGAGCGCATCTTCGCCTCCGGCATGCGCGAATTCATGAAGCTGCGCGAGAAGCGCGTGGTCGACGCCGGCGCACTGCTCGACGGCGCGCGCCGCGCGATGCGCGCGAGCTTCCAGCGCGAGCTCGATGCGATCGAGTCGGGGCTGTCGTTCCTCGCGTCGGTGGGCTCCGTCTCGCCGTACGTCGGACTGTTCGGCACCGTGTGGGGCATCATGCATGCGTTCATCGGCTTGTCGAACCTGCAGCAGGTCACGCTCGCGACGGTCGCGCCGGGCATCGCCGAGGCGCTGGTCGCCACCGCGATCGGCCTGTTCGCGGCGATCCCCGCGGTGATCGCGTACAACCGCTTCGCGCGCGATATCGACCGTATCGCTATCCAGCTCGAGACCTTCATCGAGGAGTTCTCGAACATCCTGCACCGCAACGTCGGCGCGCCGGTCACCGCCGCGGCCACCGGCTTCGCGGCGACCCAGCACTGAGGACAGGCCATGCCAGCCGTCAGCCATCGCGGCGGTTCAGCGCGCCGCCGCACGATCAACGAGATCAACATGGTGCCGTTCATCGACGTGATGCTGGTGCTGTTGATCATCTTCATGGTGACCGCGCCGCTGATCACGACCGGCGTCGTCGACCTGCCCAGCGTCGGCAAGAGCAAGCAGCGGCCGGACCACGTGATCGAGCTGATCGTCGGCACCGACGACAAGCTGCGCGTGCGCGTCGACGGCCAGGACAACGCGAACGACAGCAGCCCGCTCGCGCTGCGCAACGTCGCGACCAAGGTCGCCGAGCTGCAAGGCGGCAACACGAACATGCCGGTCGTGATCTCGGCCGACCGCAACGTCAAGTACGACTCGGTCGTGAAGGTGATGGACACGCTGCAGAAGAGCGGCGTGCAGCGCGTCGGCCTGTCGGTCAAGAGCACCGGCGGCTGAGGTCGCGCACGCCGACGAGAGACGACAACAGCCCACGACGATGAACGCCACCGCCCTGCCCCGCGATCGCGATCCGCTGTTGCCGCGCCGGCCCCAGGGCATGGGCAAGGGACTCGCGCTCGCGATCCTCGCGCACCTGCTGCTGCTGCTGGCGATCGCGTTCGGCGTCAACTGGCGCGCGCACGAGCCGGCCGGCATCGAAGCCGAACTGTGGGCGGCCGTGCCGCAGGCCGCCGCGCCGCGCGCCGCCACACCCGAGACTACACCGCCGCAACCGACGCCGCAGGTCACCCCGCCCCCGCCGGCACCCAAGGCCGAGACGCCGCCGCCGAAACCGGCGCCCGATCCGCAGATCGCGATCGAGAAGGCCAAGCGCGAGGAGGAGAAGAAGAAGGCCGAGGCCAAGCGCCTGCAGGACGAGGAGCAGGCCAAGCGCGAGAAGGCGAAGCGCGAACAACAGCAGCAGCAACAACAGGCCGAGCTCGAGAAGCAGCAGCGCGCGAAGGAAGAGCAGGAGCGCAAGAAGCAGGCCGCGGCCGATGCCGCGAAACAGGCCGCCGCACGCGACGCCCAGCTCAAGCGCATGATGGCCGGCCTTCCCGATGCGACCGGCGCCGACAACTCGACCGGCACCGCGCTGAAGTCCAGCGGGCCGTCGGCGAGCTACGCAGGCCGCATCATGGCGCGCATCAAGCCGAACATCGTGTTCACCGACATCGTCGACGGCAATCCGACCGCAACCGTCGAGGTCAAGCTCGCGCCCGACGGCACGATCGTCGGCAAGCGGCTGCTGCAGTCCAGCGGCGTGAAGGCCTGGGACGACGCGGTGCTGCGTGCGATCGAGCGCACCGAGGTGCTGCCGCGCGACGTCGACGGCCGCGTGCCGCC
>DATEFR010000355.1:0-9299 GCA_035280545.1 Burkholderiaceae bacterium
GCGCCGGCGACGTCTTCGACGGCGCCATCCGGCCGTGCCGCCGGATGCACCCAGCGCGCGATCGTCTCGAACATGCGCTCCACGTCGATCGGCTTCGGGATGTGGTCGTTCATGCCCGCGGCCAGCGCACGCTCGCGGTCCGCCGGCTGCACGTTGGTGGTCAACGCGATCACCGGCAAGTTCTGCAAGCGCGGCTGCGCGCGGATCGCGCGGGTGGCGTCGTAGCCGTCGAGCACGGGCATGTGGCAGTCCATCAGCACGCCGTCGAACTCCTGGCGCGCTAGCCACGCGAGCGCTTCGCGGCCATCGGCCGCGACGCTGACGACGATGCCGGCATCGGTCAGCAGCTCGACCGCGAGCTCCTGGTTGACCACGTTGTCCTCGACCAGCAGCACGCGCGCCCCGGCCAGGTGGCGATGGTGGATGTTCGGCAACGCGGACCTCGTCCGGGCAGGAGTCTCGTCAGCCGTCTTCGCGCAGCTTGAAGCGCTGCAGCTTGCCGGTTTCGGTGCGCGGCAGCGCGTCGCGGAACTCGATCGCGCGCGGGTACTTGTACGGCGCGATCGTCGCCTTGACGAAGTCCTGCAGCTCGCGCACCAGCGCATCGCCGGCGGCGCTGCGGTCGCGCAGCACCACATAGGCCTTGACGATCTGGCCGCGCTCGCCGTCGGCCGCGCCTATCACCGCGCATTCGGCCACCGCGGCATGCTGCAGCAGCGCCTGCTCGACCTCGGGCGCCGCGATGTTGTAGCCGGCCGAGACGATCATGTCGTCGGTGCGCGATTGATAGACGAAGTAGCCGTCGGCATCGACCAGGTAGGCATCGCCGGTGTAGTTCCAGCCATCGCGCACGTACTGCGCCTGGCGCGGGTCGTCGAGGTAGCGGCAGCCGGTCGGCCCCTTGACGGCGAGCCGGCCGACCTGCCCCGGGCCCAGCGGGCGGCCGTCCTCGTCCATCACGCAGGCCCGGTAACCCGGCACCGCGATGCCGGTCGCGCCGCCGCGCGCATGCGCCTCGTCGGCCGCGATGAAGATGTGCAGCATCTCGGTCGCGCCTATGCCGTCGATCAGCTCGATGCCGGTCGCCTCGCGCCACAGCGTGCGGGTCGCGGCCGGCAGCGCTTCGCCGGCCGACACGCATTTGCGCAGGCTGCCGCCCAGCGGCGCCGAGAGGCGCTGCTCGCGCGCCGCGTCGGCCATCGCGCGGTAGGAAGTCGGCGCGGTGAACATCACGGTCGCGCCGCAGGCCTTCGTCGCGGCGACCAGGTCGGGCGGGCCGGCCTTCTCGAGCAGCACGGTCGACGCGCCGACGCTCATCGGGAACAGCGTCAGGCCGCCCAGCCCGAACGTGAACGCGAGCGGCGGGCTGCCGATGAAGATGTCGTCCGCCGTCGCGCGCAGCACATGCCGCGGGAAGCACATGCACGCCGCCATCACGTCGCGGTGGAAGTGCATCGTCGCCTTCGGCTGGCCGGTGGTGCCGGAGGTGAACGCGAGCAGGCAGGTGTCGTCGGCCGCGGTGGCTACATTGACGAACGCATCGGGCTGGCGCTGCATGCGGGCCTCGAGCCCTTCGGGCGCGGCCGGGTCGCCGAACAGGCAGCGCTGCGTCAACGCCGCGCCGGTCTGCGCCGCGGCCAGATCGAGTTCATGCGCGAGCACACGATCGCACAGCGCATGGCGGACCTGTGCCTTCTGGATGATCTGCACCAGCTCCTTGGCGCGCAGCAGCGGCATCGTCGCCACCGCGATCGCGCCGACCTTCATCACCGCGAACCAGCACGCGACCAGCATCGGCTTGTTCGCGCTGCGCAGCAGCACGCGGTTGCCGGGCACGATGCCGAACTCGTGCACCAGCACGTTGGCGATCCGGTTGGCCTGCCGCTGCAACTCGGCGTAGGTCCATGCCGGCCCGTTCGGCGCCGACACGCAGGGCCGCTCGCCGCGGCCCGCGGCGACATGCGCATCGAGCAGCTCGGTCGCGCAGTTCAGTCGCGGCGGGAACTGCAGCTCGGGCAGGTCGTACACGAACTCGGGCCACTGCTGCGGCGGCGGCAGGCGCTCGGCGGCAAAACGATCGACATGCGCGCTGGCCGGATTCATCGTCTACTCCGGAATCACCGCCGTCGCCTCGATCTCGACCTTCGCGCGGTCCTCGATCAGCGCGCTGACCTGCACCGCGGTCATCGCCGCGCCGTAGTGCCCGATCAGCTCGCGAAAGGCATGCCCGACCTCGCGGCCCGCCGCGAGGTACTCGCGCTTGTCGGTCACGTACCAGGTCATCCGCACGATGTGCTCGGGGCGGCCGCCGGCTTCGCGCAGCACCTCGACGATGTTGGCCAGCGCCTGGCGCGCCTGCTCGGCGAAGTCGTCGCTGTGGAATACGCCCTGCCCGTCCCAGCCGATCATCCCGGCGATGAACACCTGGCGACCGCGCGCCACGGCCACGCCGTTCGCATAACCGCGCGGCCGCGCCCAATGCGCCGGTTGCAACACTTGTGCTGGGCTCACGCGTTCATCCCCTTCACCAATTCGCGCGCGATGATGAGCTGCTGCACTTCGCTCGCGCCTTCGTAGATGCGCAGCGCACGGATCTCGCGGTACAGCCGCTCGACCGGCTGCTCGCTGACCACGCCCAGCCCGCCCCAGAGCTGCACCGCCGCGTCGATCACCTGCTGCGCGCCCTCGGTCGCGGCGAGCTTGGCCATCGCCGCCTCCATCGTCGTGTTGCCGCCGCAGTCCCGTTTCCACGCGGCGCGATAGGTCAGCAGCGCCGAGCTGTCCAGCGTCGTCGCCATCTGCGCGAGCTTGGCCTGCGTGAGCTGGAAGTCGCCCAGCGTCTTGCCGAACATCTTGCGCGTGCCGGAGCGCACCAGCGCCTCGTCCAGCGCGCGCCGGCCCAGGCCCAGCGCGGCGGCCGCGACCGAGGTGCGGAACACGTCGAGCGTGCGCATCGCCACCTTGAAGCCTTCGCCGGGTTCGCCGATGCGCTGCGTCAGCGGAATCCGGCAATCGACGAAACGCAGCCGGGCGAGCGGATGCGGCGCGATCACGTCGATGCGCTCGGCGATCTCGAAGCCCGGCGTGCCGGTCTCGACGACGAACGCCGAGATGCCGCGCGCCCCGCCGCGCGCCGCCCTGGGCTCGTCGTCCGATGACGGCGCAGAACTGGGTTCGTCGCTGCGCGCGAACACGATGTAGAAGTCGGCGATGCCGCCGTTGGAGATCCAGGTCTTCGCGCCGTTCAGGACCACGTGGTCGCCGCTGACCCGCGCCGTGCAGCTCAGTGCGGCGGCATCCGACCCGGCATCCGGCTCCGACAGCGCGAACGCCGCGATCGCCTCGCCGCGCGCCACCGGCGTCAGGTAGCGCGACTTCTGCGCCGGCGTGCCGGCCAGGCTGATCGCACCGGAGCCCAGGCCCTGCATCGCGAACGCGAAGTCGGCCAGGCCCTAATGGCGGGCCAGCGTCTCGCGGATCAGGCAGATCGAGCGGCTGTCGATGGTCTCCTCGATGCCGCCGTATTCGCCGCCCGCGACCGCGTGGCGCAGCCAGCCGGCCGCCCCCAGCGAATGCACCAGCTGGCGGCACTGGCTGTCGACATCGCGCGGGCGCGGCACCGGCACGTGCTTGTCGGCCCACATCGCGAGCTGCGCGGCCAGCAGCCGGTGCTTGTCCTCGAAGAACGGCCAGTCCAGGTGCGGCGGGTGTTCCATCATCGTTGTCTCCCCACGGTGGCGTGCGCCTTGGTTGCCTACGCTCAGTTGCCTTCGAACTGCGGCTTGCGTTTGTCGACGAACGCGCGGTAGGCGCGCTCGAAATCCTCGGTCAGCATGCAGATCGCCTGCGCCTGCGCCTCGGCCTCGATCGCCTGCTCGATCGTCATCGCCCATTCCTGATGCAGCATCGTCTTCGTGATGCCGTTCGCGAAGGTGGGCCCGGCCGCGAGCTCGCGCGCGAATGCCTGCGCATCGGCCAGCAGCGTTGCCGGTTCGCACAGGCGGTTGAAGAAGCCCCAGCGCTCGGCTTCGTCCCCGGGCAGTGCACGGCCGGTGTAGAGCAGCTCGCTCGCGCGACCCTGGCCGACGATGCGCGGCAGCATCGCGCAGGCGCCCATGTCGCAGCCGGCGAGTCCGACGCGGTTGAACAGGAATGCGCATCTGCTGCGTGCCGTGCCGAAGCGCAGGTCGGAGGCCATCGCGAGGATCGCGCCGGCGCCGGCGCAGACGCCGTCGACCGCCGCGACGATGGGCTGCGGACAGGCCCGCATCGTCTTCACCAGCTCGCCGGTCATGCGCGTGAACATCAGCAGCTCCGGCGCCTCGAGGCGCACCAGCGGGCCGATGATCTCGTGCACGTCGCCGCCGGAGCAGAAGTTGTCGCCCGCGCCGGTCAGGACCACGGCATGCACGTCGGTCGCGAACTTCAGCGCACCGAACAAGTCGCGCAGCTCGGCATACGACTCGAAGGTCAGCGGGTTCTTGCGTTCGGGGCGGGCGAGCGTGATCGTCGCGACGCCATCGTCGCCGCAGCGCCATTCGAAGTGGCGCGCGGCGTAGTCGGCGAGGCGCCGCCGGTTGCCGGCTTCGAGTCCGGGGTCCAGACGCGGCGTGTCGGCCGGCGACGACGGGTGTTGGGTCATTCGGAAGTCTCCGGTGCCGCGGCGACGTTGCGCGTCAGGTGCTCGCGCAAGCTGCCGAGGTGATCGTGCAATTGTTTGACGGCCCGCCCATCCAGCCCGGCGAACAGCTCGAGGATCCAGCTCTCGTGCTCGCGCGCCATCGTCTCGAACGTGCGCCGGCCCTTGGCGGTCAGCGTGACGATGCGGCCGCGCTGGTCGTTCGGATCGGTCTCGCGAGCGACCAGGCCATCGCGCTCGAGCTCGTCGGTCAGGCCGGTCACGTTGCCGCCGGTCACCATCAGGCAGCGCGACAGCGCGCGCATCTTCAGGCCGTCGCGATGCCGGTAGAGCTGCGCCATGTAGTCGAAGCGGGCCAGCGAGATGTCGAAGCGCTCGCGCAGACGCTTGCGGATCTCGGCCTCGATCTGCGTCGTGCTCGCGAGCAGCCGCAGCCACAGGCGCAGCACCGCGTGGTCGTCGGGGTTGGCGCGGGCCTCGAAGCCGAGCGCGTCGTCGGGTGCATCGCGCTTCATCGTGCGGCCTTTTCCCGCTCGAGGTTGCGCTCGAGCTGCGCCTTGCCGGCGCGGTACTGTTTGGGCCAGTCGATCGCGGTGTAGCCGATCTTCGCCGATTCGAGCAGCGTCCACGCCGGGTTCGCGAGATGCGGCCGCGCGATCGCGCACAGGTCGGCACGGCCGGCCGCGATGATGCTGTTGACGTGATCGGCCTCCGAGATCGCGCCGACCGCGATCGTCGCGATGCCGGCCTCGTTGCGGATGCGGTCGGCAAAAGGCGTCTGGAACATGCGGCCGAATACCGGCTGCTCGAGCTTGCTGACCTGGCCCGACGAGCAGTCGATCAGGTCGGCGCCGGCGGCCTTGAACAGGCGCGCGATCTGCACCGCATCGTCGGGCGTGATGCCGCCGTCGACCCAGTCGTGCGCCGAGATCCGCACCGAGATCGGCAACTGCTGCGGCCACGCCGCACGCACCGCGCCGAACACCTCGAGCGGGTAGCGCAGCCGGTTCGCCAGCGAGCCGCCGTACTCGTCGGTGCGCTGGTTCGTCAGCGGCGAGATGAACGACGACAGCAGGTAGCCGTGCGCGCAGTGCAGCTCCAGCCAGTCGAAGCCGGCCTCGGCGGCGCGCCGCGTCGCCGCCACGAAGTCGCCGCACACGCGGTCCATGTCGGCACGGGTCATCGCATGCGACCAGTCGCTGATGCCGTCCAGGTACTGCTGCGGCGAGGCCGAGACCAGCGGCCAGTTCGGCTCGCTGTCGGTGTCGTCCAGCGGCTGGTCGATGCCGTCCCAGGCGCGCCGGGTCGAGCCCTTCGCGCCGGCGTGGCCGAGCTGGATCGCGATCTTCGCGTCGCTGTTCGTGTGCACGAACTCGACGATGCGCTGCCAGCCGTCGCGCTGCGCGTCGTTCCACAGGCCCGGGCAGCCGGGCGTGATGCGCGCGTCGGGCGAGACGCAGGTCATCTCGGCGACCACCAGGCCCGCGCCGCCCAGCGCCCGAGCCCCCAGGTGCACGAGGTGGTAGTCGGCCGGCTGGCCCTGCACGCACGAGTACTGCGCCATCGGCGAGACGACGACGCGGTTCTTCAGCGTGACGCTGCGCACGGCGAACGGCGTGAACATCGGCGGGATCGCGCCGCCGGCGCCGCGCGCCGCGCCGGCACGCTCGGCGATCCAGCCCTCGAACTCCTCGACGTAGTTGCGGTCGCGCAGGCGCAGGTTCTCGTGGCTGATGCGCTGGCTGCGCGTCAGCAGCGAATAGGCGAACTGCTCGGGCGGCAGGTTCACGTAACGCACGACGTTCTCGAACCACTCGGTCGAGTTGCGTGCGGCGTTCTGGATCTTCAGCACCTCGACGCTGCGCACCGCCTCGTAGTCCTGCAGCGCCGCGAACAATGCATCCCGGTCACCCTGAGCTTGTCGAAGGGCGGGCTGCTTCTGGATGCAGCGCGCCAGCTCGATCGCGTCCTCGAGCGCGAGCTTGGTGCCCGAGCCGATCGAGAAGTGCGCGGTGTGCGCCGCGTCGCCCATCAGCACGATGGGCGTCGTGCCATCCGGCCCGCCACGATGCACCCAGCGCTCGCAGACGACCCGCGGAAAGCGGATCCATTGCGCCGAGCCGCGCAGATGCGACGCGTTCGAGACCAGCGCGTTGCCGTCCAGGTACTTCGCGAACAGCCGCTCGCAGAACGCGATCGCCTCTTCCTTCTCCATGCGATCGAGGCCGGCCGCGCGCCACACCTCCTCGGGCGTCTCGACGATGAAGGTCGAGGTGTCCTCGTCGAAGCGGTAGGCGTGTGCCTGGAACCAGCCCCACTCGGTCTCTTCGAACGCGAACGTGAACGCCTCGAAGCACTTCTTCGTGCCGAGCCAGACGAAGCGGCAGCGGCGCGTGTCGATGTCGGGCCGGTAGGTCGCGGCGTACTGGGTGCGGATGCGGCTGTTCAGGCCGTCGCTCGCGATGATCAGGTCGGCATCGGCGCAGGCCGGCAGCTCGGCGATGTCCTGCACGTCGGTCTCGAAGACCAGCTCGACGCCCAGTTCCTCGCAGCGCCGCTGCAGGATGTTCAGCAGCCGCTTGCGGCCAATGCCGCAGAAACCGTGGCCGCCCGAGCGTATCGTGCGCCCGCGGATGTGGACCTCGATGTCGTCCCAGTGGTTGAACGCGCCGAGGATCTGCTCGGCGCTGGACGGATCGGCCACCTGCAGATTGCCCAGCGTCTGGTCCGAGAACACGACGCCCCAGCCGTAGGTGTCGTACGGGCGGTTGCGCTCGATGACCGTGATCTGGTGCGCCGGGTTCTGCCGCTTCATCAGCAGCGCGAAGTACAGGCCCGACGGGCCGCCACCGACGCAGACGATCTTCATGCACCAGACCTTAGTGCTTGATTGTTTAGTTGTCAAGCATTTGAGCGTCGCGTCGTTTTGGACCGGTCCGCGTACGGACGGTCACAATCGCGCCTCATGAACTTCCTCCGCCTGCCCAACCTGCTGGCCAGCAGGACCGGTCGCTTGACCGCGTTCTTCCTGCTCTACGTCACCGAAGGCATACCGCTGGGTTTCGCGGCGACCGCGGTCGCGACGCAGCTGCGGCGCCAGAACGTCGGCCCGGCCGAGATCGGCGCGTTCGTCGGTTCGTTCTACCTGCCGTGGGCGTTCAAGTGGGCGTTCGGTCCGGTGATCGACGTGTTCGCGTCGGACCGCCTGGGCCGGCGCCGCGGCTGGATCATCTTCACGCAGGTGATGATGGCGCTGACGCTGCTGTCGACGATGACGCTGAGCCTGCCTCAGCAGCTGGGCCTGTTCACGATCGTGCTGCTGGTGCACAACAGCTTCGGCGCGATGCAGGACGTCGCGATCGACGCGCTCGCGGTCAGCACGCTGCAGGAGCACGAGCGCGGGCTCGCCAACGGGCTGATGTTCGGCGGCGCCTCGATCGGCCAGCTGATCGGCGGCAGCGGCGTGCTGTTCCTGACCGGCGTGACCGGCTTCCAGCCGACCTTCTTCTTCGTCGCCGGCAGCATCCTGCTGGTCACGGTGCTGGTCGTGCTGCCGATGAAGGAGCCGCCGGGCCCGCCGCGGCCGGTCGTGGGCGGCTCGCGGTGGCGCTCCGCGCTGATCGAGATGCGCGATTTCGGAGTCGAGTCGTTCCGCTCGTTCGTCGGCACCCGCGGCGCCTTCATCGGCGTGTTCTTCGCGCTGCTGCCGGCCGGGGCGATGTGCCTGGGGCTCGCGCTGCAGTCGAATCTCGCGGTCGAGCTCGGGATGAACGACGACGAGGTCGCCTGGCTGAATGCCTGGTCCACGCTCATCAACGCCGGCTTCTGCGTCCTCGGCGGCTATCTGTCCGACCGCTGGGGCCGGCGCCGCACGCTGTTCGTCTACATCGCCGCGATGGCGATCCCGGTGCTGTACCTGGCCAACGAGCTCGCCCGCTATGGCTGGGTGATGCCGGTGGAGGTGACGGCCGCGCATCGCCCGACGGTGCCGCCGGCACTGCTGTTCGCGTTCTGGGTCGGGACGCTGGTCTACAACGTGTTCAACGGGCTGATGTACGGCACGCGCTCGGCGATCTTCATGGACGTGACCAATCCGCGCGTCGCCGCGACCCAGTTCACCGCGTACATGGCGCTGCTGAACCTCAACATCTCCTACTCGGCAACCTGGCAGGGCATCGCGATCGAGGCCTGGGGCTATCCGCGCACGATGCTGATCGACGCGCTCTTCGGGCTGCTGTGCCTCGCGCTGCTGCCGTGGATGACGCGCGGCAAGCTGGCCGACACGGTCTGGAGCGACGAGCATGCCGGCAGGCGCGCCCGCACCATCGCCGCGGTGCTCGCGCTCGGCTGTTTTGTGTGGGTGCCGTATGCCGCCTGGCACGACGCGCTGGGCGCCGCGCAGCCGATCGCCGGCACGTTCTTCACGTTGATGTTCGTCGCCTCGGCGCTGTTCCTGCTGGCAGCCGCGGCGGTGCTGGGCAAGACCTCGCCGCTCCTCGTGCGCATCGCGGTCTGGGTCGCGCCGCTGCTGTTCCTGATGCATGCGCGCTACCACGTCGACACCATCGCCGGCTGGCTCGCGTCGTTCGGCACGCCCGAGCAGATCAAGAGCGCGCTGGCCGCAGGCTTCGTCGCGATCGCGCTGCTGGGCGCGGCCGTG
>DATEFR010000356.1:0-10671 GCA_035280545.1 Burkholderiaceae bacterium
TCCTCGGCCTGCGGCAGCCGGTCGGTCATCAGGTACAGCTCGCCCGAGTACTCGAGCGCGCCGCGGTGCTTGGGGTCGACGCGCAGCGCGTCGTTGTAGAACTTCTCGGCGCTCGCCACGTCCGGCGGCGTGTTCTTGCGCAGGCTGTAACCCATCAGGTTGTTCCAGTCGGCGCTGCCGGTGTCGTTGATCTTCTTCAGCGCGTCGATCGCGCCGGCGTAGTTCTTCGCGGCGATCTGCGTGCGCACCGCGGCGAGCTTGTCGGCGGCTTTCGCCGGCGGCGAGGGGTCGTCGGCCGCCAGGACCGGCCAGGCAAGCACGGCGAGCACCGCGGCGACCGCGTGGCGCCGAATGAGCGGGCGATTCTTCATGGGGCGATCCTCCAGGGGTTGGCGGGCGCAGCATAGCGCCTGCCTGTGAGCCTCGTTAGAATCGCGCCCTTTTTCGCGGAGGACGCAGGCATGGGCAGCAGCAGCTACTGCGCGATCGATTTCGGCACATCGAACTCGGCGATCTCGGTTCCCGATGCGGCACGGGGCGGCATGAGGCTGGTCGAGCTCGAGCCGGGCTACACGACGATGCCGACCGCGGTGTTCTACTTCGTCGAGGGCCCCGAGCACGACGGCCCGCCGCGCGCGTTCGGTCGCGCCGCGGTGGACGCCTACGTCGACGGGATCGATGGCCGGCTGATGCGCTCGATGAAGAGCATCCTCGGCTCCAGCCTGATCGCACAGACCACCGACGTCGGCGGCGGCCGCGGCGTGAAGTACCTGGACATCGTCGCCGGCTACCTGCGCCATCTGAAGCGCTGCGCCGAGGCGGCCGCCGGCGCGACGATCCGGCGCGCGGTGCTGGGCCGCCCGGTGTTCTTCGTCGACGACGACCCGGCGCGCGACGCGCAGGCCCAGGCCGCGCTCGAAACCGCGGCGCGCCAGGTCGGTTTCACCGAGGTGCAATTCCAGTACGAGCCGATTGCCGCGGCATTCGACTACGAACACCAGGCGCAGCGCGACGAGATCGTGCTGGTCGCCGACATCGGCGGCGGCACTTCGGACTTCTCGGTCGTGCGCGTCGGGCCGCAGCGCGCCGCGAAGCTCGAGCGCAAGGACGACATCCTCGCGAACCACGGCGTGCACATCGCCGGGACCGACTTCGACCGGCGCATCGAGCTCGCCGCGGTCCTGCCCGCGTACGGCTACGGCGCGTACGGGCCGCGCCCGGCCGACGGCACGCCGGCGCGCGAGGTGCCGAGCGGGGTGTACTTCGACCTGGCGACCTGGCACCTGATCAACACGGTCTACAACCCGCAGCGCGTGGCCGAGCTGCGCGCGATGCGCGGCTTCTATGCGGAGCCGGCGCACCACGATCGGTTGATGACGGTCGTCACCGAGCGGCTGGGCCACGAGCTCGCGGCGCGCGCCGAGGCGGCGAAGATCGCAGTGGCCGATGGCGGTTCCACGCAGATCGACCTGTCGCACACCGAACGCGGGCTCGCCGCGACGCTCGCCGAGCCCGAGGCGGTGGCGGCGATCGAGGCGGACATCGAGCGCATCGTCGCGACCGCGCGCCGCACGGCCGTGGATGCCGGAGTCGCGCCGGAGCGGATCGACGCGCTCTACTTCACCGGAGGCTCGACCGGGCTGCGGCTGCTCGCGCAGCGGATCGCCGCCGCATTCCCGACGGCGCGCATCGTGCGCGGCGATCGCTTTGCGAGCGTCGCGACCGGGCTGGGGCTGCACGCGCAGCGGGTCTTCGGGAGAGACTGAGGCGCACGGGGCTTCGATACCTCAGCCCGAACGGAATGGCCTCCGTTCTGAGGGCCACCTCCGTTCGCCCTGAGGTATCGAAGGGCCGAGCGCCTCAAGCTCAGCCCGAACGGGAGGGTCAGATCACCGCCGCAAACGCATTCGCCGTCGCCTCGACATTCCCGTTGTTCAGCCCCGCGACGCAGATCCGCCCCGAGCGCACCAGGTACACCGCGTGCTGCTCGCGCAGGGCATCGACCTGTGCGGCGCTGAGCCCGGTGTAGCTGAACATCCCGCGCTGGGTCAGGAAGTAGTCGAAGTTGCGGCCCGGCAGCTTCGCGGCCAGCACCGCGTGCAGCTTCTTGCGCATCGCGAGGATGCGCTCGCGCATCGCCCCGAGCTCGATCTCCCATTCGCGGCGCAGCGCCGGGTCGGTCAGGACGGTCGCGACGAGCTGGCCGCCGTGGATCGGCGGGCTCGAGTAGTTGCGCCGCACCGTGAACTTGAGCTGGCCCAGCACGTTCTCGGCCTGCGCCGCATCGGGGCAGACGACGCTGAGCGCGCCGCAGCGCTCGCCGTACACGCTCATGCTCTTCGAGAACGAGTTCGCGATGAAGAAGCTGATGCCGGCCGCGGCCAGTGCACGCGCCGCGTAGGCGTCGGCCTCGATGCCGTCGCCGAAGCCCTGGTACGCGAGGTCCAGGTACGGGATCAGCCGGCGTTCGCGCAGCAGCGGCACCAGCTCGTCCCATTGCGCGTGCGTCAGGTCCACGCCGGTCGGGTTGTGGCAGCAGGCATGCAGCAGCACGATGCTCTGGGCCGGCAATGCGCGCAGTGCCTCGAGCATCGCGCCGAAGCGCACGCCACCGGTGGTCGCGTCGTAGTACGGGTAGGCGTTCACCGTGATGCCGGCACCCTCGAACATCGAGCGGTGGTTGTCCCAGGTCGGGTCGCTGACCCAGACCTGGCTCTCGGGGAAATAGCGCGCGAGGAAGTCGGCCCCGACCTTCAGCCCGCCGCTGGAACCCACCGCCTGGATCGTCGCGATCCGCTTCGATTGCACCGCCTCATGGCCGGCGCCGAACAGCAGCGCTTGCACCGCGCTGCGGAAGTTCGCGGCACCTTCGATCGGCAGGTACGGCTTCGGTCCGGTGTTCGCGCAGACGATCGCCTCGGCGCGCCGCACCGAGTCCATCACCGGGATGCGGCCGGCGTCGTCGAAGTAGATGCCGATCGACAGGTTGATCTTGTTCGGCCGCGGGTCCTTCTGGAAGTCCTCGTTCAGGCTGAGGATGGGGTCGCCGGCAAACGGGGGAATGTGTTCGAACATGGTGGAGGGGTCGAGGTGTAGTGTCGGTCGTGAGCGGGTTCAGGCGGCCAGCGCCGCGGCGACGTCCTTGTCGATCGCCTCGGGCTTGTCGGTCGGCGCGTAGCGCTTCAGCACCTGGCCGTCCTTGCCGACCAGGAATTTCGTGAAGTTCCACTTGATGGCCTCGCTGCCGAGGATGCCGGGCTTCTCGCCCTTCAGCCACTTCCACAGCGGATGGGCGTTGCCGCCGTTGACCTCGATCTTGCTCATCATCGGGAAGCTCACGCCGTAGTTGACCTGGCAGAACGACGCGATCTCGTCGTTGCTGCCAGGGTCCTGCCGGCCGAACTCGTTGCTCGGGAAGCCGATCACGACCAGGCCGCGATCGCGGTACTTCTCCCACAGCGCCTCGAGCCCGCCGAACTGCGGTGTGAAGCCGCATTGGCTCGCGGTGTTGACGATCAGGATCACCTTGCCGCGCTGCGTGGCCAGGTGCGCGGGCTTGCCGTCGATCGACAGTGCGTCGAAGTCGTAGACGCTGGGGGTGGTGGCGGACATGGTGGATGGCTCTCTCTCGCGGTCGGAGAAAAGCCGCGGCGTCCGGGCGGGATGCGCGCGGCAGGGTGTGCAATCCTACCGCCGCACGCGATCCGGCTGTCTTCCGTCCTTGACGCCGCGTCGTCGCGGAACGGAACATCGCGCGACCGGCGCACGTCGCGCCGCTCCGACCGACAACAACGGCTGGCCCCGGCCTCGTCTCGATGTCCCACGCACGACCTGCCACGAACCGCAGTTTCCGCGTCGCGCTCGAAGGCTTCGGCGAGACCGAGCATGCGTTGCTGAGCTCGCATCTGCGCTTCGACGACGGCCATGGGCCGGCTTATGTGCCGGTGCACGATCCGGCGCAAGGCGAACTGCGGGTCGTCGATGCCGATCAGCCGCACCTCGTGCAGCGCGTCGTCGCCGAGCGGCGCCTGGGCGACACGGTGTTCGTCGGCGCCGGCGCGCCGCCGCATGCGATCGCCCGCATCGCGCGGCCGATCGAGCCGGCGCTGATCCGGCGCGAGCTCGACCACCTGATCGCCCAGCGCACCGTGCGCATCGGACTGGACATCGAGTTGCCGCTCGTGGGCAGCGGTGTCGTCGGATCGCCACCGGTGGACCTGCTGCTGCACGACCTCGCGCCGCCGGATACCGCCGATGAGAAAAGCGCGCCGCGTGCCGGGCACGGCGGCGGCCGTGCCGCGCTGGTCGTCGACGACAGTCCGATCGCGCGCAAGTTCCTGACCACGCGGCTGCAGCGCCTCGGTTATGTCGTGCAGGCCGCCGCGGATGGCGAGCAGGCGCTCGAGATCGCGGCACGCGAGCGTTTTGTGATCGCCTTCATCGACGTGAATCTCGGTCGCGCCGCGTCGCCCGATGGGCTGGAGCTTTGCCAGCAGCTGCGGCAACGGGCGAACGAACGCGGTCTGCCCGCACCGGCGGTCGTGCTGGTGGCCGACCGCGGCGCGAGCGCGTCCGAGCGCGTGCGCGCCTCGCTCGTCGGCTGCGACGGCTACCTGACCAAGCCGCTGCTCGAGCCCGAGTTCCTCGAGGTGCTGAGCACGGCGGACCCGCCGTTCCGGCAGCAGGCGGTGGCCGCGGCGAGCTGAGCCCGGAGGTCGCGACGCGTCAGTGCGCCGCCGTCGGGTCGAACGCCGACAGCAGCGCGGCCGCGAAGATCAGCGCCCCGCCCAGCAGCAACGGCGGGGTCAGCACGCCGGCACCCAACGCGATCGACGAGATCGCACCGAACACGATCTCGGTCAGCATCACGACCGCGGTCACGCTGGCTCGCAGCCGCGACGCGCCGTACTGCAGCGACAAGTTGCCGGCGAGGAACAGCAGCACCATCGTCGCGGCGATCGCGCAAGCGCTGGTCGGCAGGGCCGGCGGCGGTGATACCGCCGAGCCCTGGGCCGTCAGCAGCGCCGCGAGGCCGCACGACACCAGCGCGCCGCCACCGAACATCGCCAGCGCGCGCCCTTCGGCGGGTCGCGTGGCCTCGCGCCGCAGCATCACGTTGTTCAGCGCGAACGCGAAGCCGCCGATCACGCCCAACCAATCGGGCAAGGCACGCGGCACCGGCAGTGCTGCCCAGCCATCGCCGCCGGCCGGCCACAGCACGATCGCCGCGCCGCCCAGCGCGAGCGCGACGCGGACACCGGCATGCGGGGTGATCGGTTCGTCCAGCAGCAGTTTCGCGAGCAGCACCGCCCACAGCGGCATCAGGTAGAACAGCAGCAGCACCCGCACGACGTCGCCGACGACCACGCCCCAGTTGAACGACGCGTTGGTCGTGCCGGCCGCCAGCACCAGCACCCACAGGCTCGGCGTGCGCACGAGCTGCAGCAGCGCGCGCGGCCGTATCAGCACGATCAGCGCGACGGCGCCGCCGTAGATCAGCGCGGTGGCCCAAAGCGGATGCCACCCATGTGCCTGCAGCGCGCGCAGCGGCCACCACGAAGTGCCCCAGACCAGCGCGTTGAATGTCAGCGCGAGCGCGGGGACGAGGCCCGCGGCCCGTTCAATGTTTGTCGGCTCTTGCAATCGCCAGCAGGTGCGTCAGCTCGTCGCGATGCCGCACGAGGTTCGTTCGATGCCAGCGCATCACGAGCCACATCGTCCCGGCCACGACCAGCCCGAACAACGCGATCGCGGTGAAGGACGACAGCCCGAGCTTGGTCATCCCGGTGTAGAACGCCGACAGCCCGAGGATGCAGGCCTGCTCGTTGAAGTTCTGCACCGCGATCGAGCGGCCGGCGCCCATCAGGTTGGCGCCGCGGTGCTGCAGCAGCGCATTCATCGGCACGACCATGAAGCCGCCGATCACACCCAGCAGCACCAGGAATGGCGCGGCGACCCAGATGTTGGTGATCAGGTTCAGCCCGATCACCAGGATGCCGAGCGCGATGCCCAACGGGATCACGCGTGTGGCCTGGTCCAGCCGCATGCGCGTGGCCGCGATCACCGCGCCGGCCGCGGTCCCGATCACGACCACGCCGCCGAGGTTCGCCGCCTGATGGGTCGTGTAGCCCAGCGCTGCGCCGGCCCACGCGAACATGATGATGCGCAGGTTGCCCGAGACACCCCAGAACAGCGTCGTCACGGCGAGCGAGATCTGGCCCAGCTTGTCGGTCCACAGCCGCGCGTTGCAGCTCGAGAAGTCGTTGAGCAGGGTCAGCGGGCTGCGCGGCAGCGGCTGCAGCGGCGCCTCGGTGCGCGGGATGCGCAGGTTGAACGCCGCGGCGATCACGTAGAGGAACGCGATCACCGTGATGGCCGCTTCGGGCGCCGTGTTGATGCCGGTGTCGATGAACGGCAGGTCGATCTGCAGCAGCTGCCGCGACACGATCTTGCCGATCAGCACACCGCCCAGCACGTAGCCGAGCAGGATCGAGACGACCGTCAGCCCCTCGATCCAGCCGTTGGCCTTGACCAGCTGCGAGCTCGGCAGCAGCTCGGTCAGGATGCCGTACTTGGCCGGCGAATACGCCGCCGCGCCGAGCCCGACGATCGCGTACGCGAGCAGCGGGTGGCCGCCGAACAGCATCATCAGACAGCCGATGACCTTGATGCCGTTCGAGATGAACATCACCCAGCCTTTGGGCCAGGCATCGGCGAACGCGCCTAGGAACGGCGCGAGCAGCACATAGAACAGCGCGAACATCGCCCCCAACGCCGGGATCTGCCAAGTCGGCGCATTGGTCGTCTTGAGCATCTCGATCGCGGCCACCAGGAGCGCGTTGTCGGCCAGCGAGCTGAAGAACTGCGCCGACATGATGGTGTAGAAACCTTTTTTCATGCGCGGGGCGGATACGGCAACGACGTCTTCGGCACGGCGATCGAGTAAATGGTGATGGCGCGATTGTCGCCGCTGACCAGCATTCGGGTTTGTCCCAGTAAATGACGTGTTGGACGTGCGCGGGACGTGATCCATGTGTCCGGATGTGTCTGTTCGCGCGGCCTTATAGCATGCGGCGGTGACGCGTGGCACGGCCGTGCGATGCCGGCCACTCAATCGCGGTGGCGCGCGCCCGCATAATTTGTCGACGATGCCACGCCCGATCGAAGCCCTGATCCACACCGCCGCACTGGCGCACAACCTCGTGCGCGCACGCGCCTGCGCACCCGATGCGAAGGTCTGGGCCGTCGTCAAGGCCAACGCCTACGGCCACGGCATCGAGCGCGCCTACGCCGGGCTCAGCGGTGCCGACGGCTTCGCGCTGCTCGACCTGGCCGAGGCCGAACGCGTGCGTGCACTCGGCTGGCGCGGGCCCATCCTGCTGCTCGAAGGCTGCTTCGAGGCGCGTGACCTCGAGCTGTGTTCGCGCCTGAACCTGTGGCATGCGGTCCATCACGAGGCGCAGATCGACATGCTGGCCGCGCACAAGACGCACGCCCCGCACCGCGTGTTCCTGAAGATGAACAGCGGCATGAACCGGCTCGGCTTCAGGCCCGAGGCGTATCGCGCGGCGTGGCTGCGCCTCTCGGGGCTGACGCAGGTGGAAGACATCGTGCTGATGACGCACCTGTCGGACGCCGACGGCGCACGCGGCATCGCGCACCAGCTCGATGTCTTCGAGCGCGCGGCGCAAGACCTGCCCGGCGAACGCTCGCTGGCGAACAGCGCGGCGACGCTGCGCTTCGCACCCGCCGAGGCGCGCGTGCGCGGCGACTGGGTGCGCCCCGGCATCATGAGCTACGGCTCGGCACCCGACTTCCCCGAACACAGCATCGTCGATTGGGATCTGCAGCCGACGATGAGCCTGCGCGCGAAGCTGATCGCGACGCAGACGCTGCAGCGCGGCGACAGCGTGGGCTACGGCAGCAGCTTCGTCGCGCCGGCGCCTATGCGCATCGGCGTGGTCGCCTGCGGGTATGCGGACGGCTACCCGCGCGTCGTGGCGCCCGACACGCCGGTGCTGGTCGACGGCGTGCGCACGCGGCTGGTCGGGCGCGTCTCGATGGACATGATCACGGTGGACCTGACGCCGGTGCCGGCCAGCGGCGTCGGCAGCGAAGCGACGCTGTGGGGCCGCAGCAGCCGCGGCACGGTCCTGACGATCGACGAGGTCGCGCAGGCGGCCGGCACCGTCGGCTACGAGCTGATGTGCGCGCTGGCGCAGCGCGTGCCGACACGCGTCGACCCGGCGTGAGCGGCCCGGCATAGTCCCGACATGAATTGGGACTCGCGGGAGTACCAGCGGCAACGCCAGACATTCTTCGCCGGCGTCGAGCGGCGCCAATCGATGCTGCTGATCACGACGCTGATCTTCACGGTCACCTGGCTGGTGGGCTGGGGTTGCAGTGCGCTGCTGCTGCACGTCGGATGGAACTCGATGCCGCTGCGGTACGCCGCGAGCTTCCTGGTGTCGTATGCAGCGTTCTTCGGTTGCGCGCGCCTGTGGTGCAACCAGGTGGCCGAGCGCCGTGGCGGTTTCGACGTCGGCAGCCTGGACCCCGGCGTCGACGGCGATGGTTGCCTGGTGCTGCTCGCCGCGCTCGCCCTCGCGTTGGTCGTCGGCGGCCTGTTCTGGATGAGCGGCGGGTTCGCCGCGCTGATCGAGGCCGCGTTCGAGGTCGCGTTTGCCGGGACGATCGTGCGCCGGCTCGGGCGCACCGAGCGAGTCGGCCATTGGGCCCGCGCGCTGTTCGCCGGGACCTGGCCGCAGGCGCTGGCGATGTGCATCCTGCTCGTCGGCATTGCGGCGACGCTGCAACGCGCGGCACCGGGCGCGATCACGTTCGCCGACGCGGTGATCGCCGTCTGGGCCCGCCACTGAAGAGCCCGCCGATGCAGACTGCGACCATCACCGTCTCGCCCGACGAGGTCGAGTTCAGCGCGATCCGCGCGCAAGGCGCCGGCGGGCAGAACGTCAACAAGGTCTCGAGCGCGGTGCACCTGCGCTTCGACATCCGTGCGTCGTCGCTGCCAGAGGCCGTCAAGGCGCGCCTGCTCGCGCTGTCGGATCAGCGCATCAGCGGCGACGGCGTCGTCGTGATCAAGGCGCAGACCAGCCGCAGCCAGGACATGAACCGCGCCGAGGCGCTGCAAC
Source organism: Burkholderiaceae bacterium (assembly GCA_035280545.1). Classification (GTDB taxonomy): domain Bacteria; phylum Pseudomonadota; class Gammaproteobacteria; order Burkholderiales; family Burkholderiaceae_C; genus DATCSE01. The sequence goes on from DATEFR010000356.1 coordinate 9,153, forward strand.
GATTGAACGAGCTGGTCGCGAGCGTCGCGGTGCCGCGCAAGGCGCGCAAGCCGACGAAGCCGACCTTCGGCTCGAAGCAGCGCCGGCTCGAAGCCAAGAGCCAGCGCGCCTCCGTCAAGGCGGGTCGAGGCACCATCAAGCATTCCCAGTGAAAGGGACGGGCGCCGATCTGGAGTCGCTGTGCCGCTGCGCAGCCGCTCGATGATCCGGGTCGCCTTCAGCAACGTGCGCGGCGGCACTCGCTCATCGCGAGCTCTCGAAACGACGCAGCGCCTGCTGCCCCAGCGGCGTCAGGCGATAGCGCTGCAGGCGGCTGGTGGGCTTGTCCGGCAAGGTCATGCCGATCAGCCGCGCGTCGAGCGCCGGCACCAGGTAGGCGTCGCGGAAGTGTTCCTCGTGCTTCAGGCCCAGCGCCTGCTGCAACTCCTTGCGCGACATGTCGCCCTTCAGCGCCCGCAGCAGTCGCTCGACTTCCCCGGTGACTACCCCGGTGACTACCCCGGTGACTTCTCCGGTAGCTGCCAGCGCCCCGGGATGCACCGGCAATCGGATCACGAACGACGCCCGCTCGTCATCGGTCTCGAACACCGGCGGCGGCGAGCCGTTCGCCGCCATCTCCTTCAGGATCTTCGGAATGCCCGTGGCGCGTCCCTCGGTCAGGTCCAGCTCCTTCAGGAACTCGCCGATGCGCCGGTTCCGGTAGCGGCGGCTCACCGCGCGGCCGGCCTGCAGATCGGCAAGACGGATCGAGCGGTCCGGCCCTGGGTAGCTCACTACCACCAACTCGTGGCGATCGATGCGCACCTCGATAGGCTCGCGTTCTTCGTACGAGCGGTGGTAGACCGCGTTCACCACCGCCTCTTCGATCGCCGCATAGGGGAAGTTCCAGAACCGCTCCGCCTCGGCCCGCTGCGGGTGCTTGACCACCGTCTCCGACAGGTGATTGCGCTGGATATAGCCCAGCGCCTCGCGTGTCATGCGGCCGAGCGGTCCCTTGAAGATCGTTTCCTCGAAGCGATCGCCGCCCGCGCCGTCGGGGAACCAGATCACATCGATCTGCGTGCCCGGAAAGAAGGCCTCCGGCGTCTCGTTGAAGAACAGCAGGCCCACGTTCTTCGGCAGCGGCGCCTCGCTGGCACCGCCCACCACGTTCATCTGCCGCCCCAGGGCTTCCAGCGGCAGCGTCGACGCCTGCTCGGCCAGTTCGCTGCGCACCTCGCGCAGAAAAGCCTGCATCAGGTTCGGTGAAAGCTGGTCGATCCGCGCTGCCTGTGCGTAGCGGTCATCGAACGGCACCTTGGCGGCCAGGCTCAACAGATCCTGCTCGTCCGAGCCCTTGGCCTCGACGGTGCTCGAATAGCGGCGGATGTAGTAGTGCCAGGTCTTGTGCTTGGCCGTCACCGACGCGGGCGCCTTGTACGGCCGGTTCTGCCCGCCCGGCGCCCACAGCACCAGCAGGTGGCGGCCTTCCACGACCTCGGGGCTGAGCACCGGGAAGTAGGGCGGCTGCAGCGCGTTG
>DATEFR010000357.1:0-2585 GCA_035280545.1 Burkholderiaceae bacterium
CTTCGAGGCCGGGCAGCACCCAGTCGGCCTGCGCCGCGAGGCGGTTGATCTGCGTGCGCATCTCGTCGGCCGACTGCCACAGCGTAGGTCGCAGGTTCGGATCGAACGAGACCGTGCGGCCGGCTTCGCGCATCACGGCGATGCTGCGGTGTGCGGCCGCCAACGTGCTGGCCGACAGCGCCGGAAACACGCCGGTGGCGTGCAGATGACGGGCCGAGCGCAGCCAGCCCGCATCGACATCGTCCGGCCCCATGAGGCTCGCGGCCGAGCCGCGGCGGTGATACTCGATCGGCGGGTCGCTGCCGTCCTCGACGCTGCCCTTGAACATGAAGCCGGTGCGCTGTGCCGCGTCGCAGACGACCTGGTCGCAGACGATGCCTTCGCGCTGCATCGCAGCCAGCAGGTAGCGCGCCATCGAGTCGGCGCCGAGCCGGCTCGCCCAGCCGACCCGCAGGCCCAGCCGCGCGAGGCCGGTCGCCACATTGGTTTCGGCACCCGCGGTGCGTTTGTGAAAGCTCGTGACGTTCTCGAGCGGACCGGGCGCGTCGGCCACCAGCAGCACCATGGCTTCGCCGAAGGTCGCGACATCGAGCGCGGCAGAGGGTTGGGAGTGGGTCATCGGGCGATCGTGACAGTCGAGCCTGGCCGTCGCATCGAGGGGTGCGCGCCGTGGCGATTGGTCACGATTCTGCCTCAGCGCTTGCGTGCGATCCGGCGCGAATGGGTCGATACTCGCGCGAATGCAGCAGCAGTTCTTCTTTCAGTACGGCGGCTACGAGTTGCACTGCAAGCCGAACGAGGAGCCGCATGGCCGCTATGCGGCGCGGCTGCGCATCGTGCATCCGCACGGCCGGCGGCGCGAGGAGCATGTCGTCGATCTCAGCGACGTGCCCAGCTTCGACTCCGCGATTCTGGCTGCCGACCACGCCCGCGTGATCGGGCAGGCCTGGGTCGACCAGCACGGCGGTCCGCGCCCGTAGCGGCAACGCGGGTTCGCCCGCGGCCGTGAGCGCCGGGCGTAGCATCGCTCGCCATGACGCAGCTCGGAAGACCACCTTGTGCCGAGGCGCAGATCGCGCACGGCGAGCTGGCCGTCGATTGCGAGGCGCGCCAGAAGCGCTGGGTGCTGGTCGCCGCCATCATCGCGTCGAGCATGGCGTTCATCGACGGCACGGTCGTCAACGTCGCGCTGCCGGCGATTCAGCGGGCCCTGAGCGCGAACGCGTTCCAGGCCCAATGGGTGGTCGAGTCGTATGCGTTGTTTCTCGCGTCGTTGCTGCTGGTCGGCGGCGCCTTGGGCGACCGCTACGGGCGGCGCCGCGTGTTCGCGATCGGTGTGGCGCTGTTCGGACTCGCGTCGCTCGCGTGTGCGCTGTCCTCGGGTGTGCAGGCGCTGATCGCGGCGCGCGCGGTGCAGGGCGTGGGGGCTGCGCTGCTGGTGCCGGGCAGCCTGTCGATGATCAGCGCGGCATTCCCGCAAGGCGAGCGCGGCAAGGCGATCGGCACCTGGTCCGGTGCGTCGGGCGTGACCGCGGCGTTGGGGCCGGTGCTCGGCGGCTTCCTGGTCGACCACTACTCGTGGACCTGGGCGTTCCTGATCAACCTGCCGTTTGCGCTGGTCGTGCTCGCGATCGCGTGGTGGCGGCTGCCCGAGAGCCGCAGCCGGCGCGCGAGCGCCGCATCGCTGGACCTCGTCGGCGCGGTGCTCGCGACCGTGGCGCTGGGCGGCATCGTCTACGCGTTCATCGAGGCGCCGACGCAAGGGTGGGGCGCCGTGCCGGTGCTGATCTCGCTGGCGCTGGGCATCGTGGCGAGCATCGCGTTCGTCGTCGCCGAGGCGCGTACGCGCGAGCCCATGCTGCCGCTGCGGCTCTTTCGCAGCCGCAACTTCAGCGGTGCGAACCTGCTGACCTTGTGGCTCTACGCCGCGCTCGGCGGCGGCCTGTATTTCTTTCCGCTGAACCTGATCCAGGTGCACGGCTACAGCGCGACCGCGGCCGGCGCCGCGTTCCTGCCGTTCATCGCGATCATGTTCGTGCTGTCGGGGTGGGCCGGGCATCTGGTCGATCGCTTCGGCGCGCGCGGGCCGCTGGTGATCGGGCCGCTGATCGCCGGCGTCGGCTTCGCGATGTTCGCGTGGCCGGGCGCCGGCGGCGGCATGCGCGACTACTGGACCACGTTCTTCCCGGCGGTGGTCGTGCTCGGCTTCGGCATGACCGTGACGGTCGCGCCGTTGACGACGACCGTGATGGGCGCGGTCGACACCGATCAGGCGGGTGTCGCCTCCGGCGTCAACAACGCGGTCTCGCGCGCCGCAGCGCTGCTCGCGATCGCGGTGTTCGGCGTGGTCAGCGTGCTCGTGTTCGAGCCGGTGCTGCTCGACGGCTTGCGCGATGCCGGTGTCTCGGCGCAGACGCAGGGCTACATGCAGTCGCAGGTCGACAAGCTCGCCGCCGCCGCACCGCCGCCCGGGCTTGCGCCGGACGAGGCGCAGCACGTCGAGGGCGCACTCGCCGGAGCGGCGGTCGCGGGCTTCCGCTGGGTGATGGGCCTGAGTGCGCTGCTCGCGGTGCTGAGTGCACTGG
>DATEFR010000358.1:0-5657 GCA_035280545.1 Burkholderiaceae bacterium
GTAGTCGGCGACGATCACGCCAGCGAAGCAGGTCGTCAGCACCCCGAGCAAGGTGATCCAGGCGTTCACCAGCGCCAGCAGGTGCCCGTACAGCATCAGGACACCCACGAGGTTGGCCAGCACCACCCACGCGAAGCGACCGGGCCGCCACCCGAACAGCGCATCGAAGAGGTTCGCCAGCGACAGCGAGGCGCTGTAGGTGTTGAGCACCTGGGCCTTGGCCTGCGCCAGCACCATCAGGACCGTCCCGAGCGCGCCGCCGAAGACGATGAAGGCCGCGGCCACCGAGTCGGGGCTGGCGATCACCGCTTGGCGCGCCGCCTCCAGGCCGAGCCCCTGGCTGTGCTGGTAGAAGGCCTCCAGCGTCGGCACGCCCGCATACATGATGACGCCGCCGAGCGCCAGCATCAGCACGTCCATGCACAGGTTGCCGACGAACGCCGAGATGCCGATGTCCCAGGAACTGCGCGCGTAGCGGCCGAGATCGGCATCGACCAGCGCCAGGGCGCCTGCGGAGCCGATCAACACGTTCACGGCGAACACGAACTTCCCGAGCTCGGTGTCGGCGCCCATCGCGCGCAGCACATCCACCGGCCACTGCGTGCCGACGCCCAGTGCATCGGTCATCGAGAGCCCGGCCTTGCCGAGCACCGTGACCGTCATCCAGGCGAGCAACACGAGGAAGGCGACCAGGGTCACCGAAGAGACCTTGGACACCCACTCGAAGCCGAAGGCCGTCAGCCCGATCCAGGCGACGCTCAAGCCCCCGTAGATCAGCACCCGGTGCGCGAACGTGTCCTGAAGGCCGAACGCGAACAGCAGCCCCTTGTAGAGCAGCGCGTTCTCGAGCGCCAGGAAGCCGATGATCATGAACGCGAAGATCAAGGACGCCAGCGCCGAGCCGCGCGTGCCGAAGCCGAAGCGACGCGCCATGACCGTGCTCGACAGCCCGCTGCGGTAGGCCACGTGACCGATGAGCCAACCCAGCAGCCCGCCGACCACGGTCACCAGCAAGCCCGCCATCAACGCGAGCTTGAGGCCTGCGACGAAGGTGACCAGCGCGCCGAAGAAGAGCTGCACCAGCGTCGTCACGATGCCCGCGGTGTTCCACGACAAGGTGAGCCAGCTGCGGCGCGACTCCACCGGCACGCTCTCGAGGGCGTGGTCCTCGATGCGCCGGCCCAGGACGTTCTCGGTCATGGCGTGATCCCTGCGGCAATCGCGGCGAAGCGGCCGCGATGGAACACGAGAGGCTCGCCCTCGCGCCGGTCCATGCGCAGGACGCGCCCGATGAAGAGCAGGTGGTCCCCGGCCGCAACGTGGCGATCCAGCGCGCAGACGAGCGTGGCCACCGCGCCGTCGATCACCGGCAAGCCCTCGGGCGCTTCACGCACCTCGACGCCCTCGAACTTGTCGGGCAGTCCGCCCGTGGCGAAGCGCTGGGCCAGCGCCTGGTGATCGTCGCCCAGCACGCTGATCGCGAAGTGCGGCGCGTCACGAAACGCGACCAGGTTGGGCGAGCGATCGACCAAGCTCCACAGCACGAGCGCCGGGTCCAGCGACAGCGAGGCGAAGGAGTTGATCGTGAGCCCCACGGCGCGGCCGTCCGCCGTACGCGTCGTGACGACCGCCACCCCGGTGGGATAGCTGCCCAGCACCTGGCGCAGCGCCTTGGGCGCGATCTCGGTCTCGCCCCACACGGCCACAGGCTCTTCGAGGAGTTCGCAGCTCATGGCGCGCTCCTCAGGCGGCGACGGCCATCAGGGCCATCTTGTCGCCGATGAACCGCTCGCAAGCCGCGGGATCGGTCCACCAGGGGAAGAAGTCGGGCGGGTTGTCGAAACCGTTGGCGATGGTGTCGGCGAGCGGCGGGCACTGCCCCGCGGCACCCAGCAGGTTGAGGATGTGCGGCGGAGGCGGCAGCAGCAGCGTGTTGGTCCAGGTGATCACGTGCTGCGCATAGCGCCAGAAGGTCTCGAAGGTCTCGGTCATCCACTCGGCGGTGAACGCGCCTTCGCCGCGCGCCAGGATGGCGTCCAGGTAGACCTTGCAGGCCTTGGTCGCGTTGTTCGAGCCCTGGCCGGTGATCGGATCGTTGACCGCCACCGCATCGCCCAAGCCGAACACCAGCCTCCCCGAGGGCAGGCGCAGCACGGGCTTGCGCACGGTGGGCGCGAAGCTGCCGGCGAGCACGCCGTTGGCATCGGTCAGCTCGACGTGCCGCGCGCGCTCGGCTTCCCAGGGCAGGAAGGTGCTCAGGAGCTTCAGGCTCTGCGCCAGATGCTCCGCCGGGGCCAGGCCGCGCCAGCAGTCCATCGGGCCGCCCGGGACGCCCTCGAACACCATGATGTGGCAGGGACCGCTCAGCGTGAGCGCCGGGAACACGAAGTACTCGCCGACGCCGGGGATCAGGTTGAAGGCCACGCGCGAGAAGTCCGGCGTTTCGGTCAGCCCGTGCACATAGGTCAGCGCGAGCGCGCGCTGGGGCTTGTCGAAGGGCGAGCGTGCCGCGTCGCGCTCGAAGAGCTTCACGACGTCGCCCTTGCCGGCGGCGAGGATCACGAGATCATGGCTTTCGGCCAGCGCCTCCAGCTCCGCCACACCGGCGTCCTGCATCAGCAGCCTGCCGCCTCGGCGCTCCACTTCCTCCATCCACACGGGCATCTTCAGCCGCTGGTCCACGGCCTGAGCGTTGCGCTCGAGACGGCTCGCCCAGTCGATGAGCTTGGCGCCGGGCTGCTCGGGATGCGGGACGGTCAGGCCGATGCCCTGCACCGGCGGACAGTCGCGCTCCCATTGGTTCAGGCCCAGATCGCGCTCGATCTGCAGCGACGTATGGAACATGCACTGGCTGGACATCACCTTGCCGCGCCGCACGTCCTCTGGCGTGCGGTTGCTGACCACGGTGACGTCGTAGCCCTTGTCGAGCAGCGAGAGGGCGAGCGGCAGGCCGGCTTGGCCTCCGCCGACGATGGCGATGCGACGCATGGATGTCTCCTGGAAGATGTGGATCGGGTGTGCGGCGGAGAAGGCTCAGGCCATCAGCCGCGGGATGGCGGGGGCCGCCTGCTCGGGGCCCATGGCCGAATAGCCGCCATCGACGGCGTAGTCGGCACCGGTGACGAAGCTCGCGTGGTCCGACAGCAAGAAGGCCACGACCTCGGCCACTTCGGACGGATCGCCCACGCGGCCCAGCAGGTGGTAGTCGGCCGCCACACGATCGGCCTTCTCGCGGTTGCCGCCGGCGAACTCGCTGATGACGCGCGACCAGGTCCAGCCCGGCGACACGGAGTTCACGCGGACGCGGTCACCGGCGAAGTCCATCGCCAGGCTGCGCGTGAGTTGCAGCAGGGCCGCCTTGGACACCGGGTACAGCCAACGGCCCGTCTGCGCCACGCCGGAGGAGATGCTGGTGAAGTTGACGATCGCGCCGCCGCCTGCGGCCTTCATGAACGGCCGCACGCTGCGCGCCATCATGACGGCGCTGACCACGTTCACGTTCAGCGCGGTCTGCCAATCGAGGCGGCCGGAGTTCGGGCCGTCGTCCAGGTAGGTGCAGGCCAGGTTGACCAGCAGATCCACGCCGCCGAAGCGGGACTGGACATCGGCGAGCGCGCGTTCGATCTGCGCGTCGTCGGTGATGTCCACCGGCCAGAACGCCAGCGCGTCGTCGGCCTTTGCAGTGAAGCGCTCGCCGCCGGCCGCATCGATGTCGAAGACAGCCACTTTGGCGCCGGTGGCGCGCAGTCGCTCGACGACCGCGGCACCGATGAGAGTCGCACCGCCGGTGACGATCGCGACCTTGCCTGAAAGACCTTTCATGCCACGCTCCTTTCAAGGTTGGTAGGCGTGGCGTGATGGTCCGGCGCGAGGCCGGTGCGGACTAGCCGAAGTCCGCGGCGTCTATCCAATTCCTGCGGTTTGCGCGCGCGGCCGGACGCCGCGCGCCCTCGTCAATCGAACGCGATCACCTCGTCGCCCGGCGCCGCTTGGCATCCGGGCCCCAGCGGCTGCCAGCCGCGCCGCACGACGATGTGGCGATCGTCATGGCACAGCTCGACGCGCTGAGCCTGCGGCAGGCGTGCCCGCACGAAGGCTTCGATCGACGACGGCATGCTGATGCGCAGCTTCATCGCGTAGAGGTCATCGGTCGGATGATCGGTGACGTGGATCAGCGGCACGAATTGCGCCGCGAACATCAACGCGTGCGAGCCGACGTCGACCGCGGCCGGCGCATAACCTTGCGCCTGCAGCCAACGCTGGGCCTCCTCGCGCGCGGGCCGGGCGGGATCGAGCTGGCCCCAGGCGCTGGCGATCAGCTCCATCACCCACTGATTGCAGTTCTGGTAGCGCGTGCTGTAGGCATACGCGTTCGCGCTGTAGTCGGCGCCCAGCAGCTCCAGCGCGAGCCGCGGATCCAGCGACGTGCGCGCCAGCGCCTCCCCTTCGGCCTGCGGCAGCAGCACGATGGACGCGTAACCGGTCGAAGGGTCGTCGGTGCCGATCAGGAAACCGGCCATGCCCTGGTCGAACAACCGCGGCCGCGACTCGTCGCAGGCGTAGTAGAGCTGGCGCACCGACCACGCGCCGTTCGGACTCGCCTTCAAGCTGATGCCGGCATGCGAGTAGCGCACGCCGAAGCGGCTCAGGTCCATGCCCGAGCGCGCGATCAGCGCGACGCTGCGGTCCGAGCGATCCAGTGTCTGCTTGACGACGGCGGCAAAGCGCAGCAGCCGATCCTGCTCGGCTGCGCTGATCTGGGCCGGCCGGTCGCAGAAGCGCGAACTGGTGACGGCCCGCGCCGCGGGGCTGAGCCCGAGGGCAACCAGGCCGATCGCCGCGAGCCACGCCAAGCGTGCGGCACCGCACCGCATGACGTGCTCGCCGCGCCTCGTCACAACGAGACGACGCGCGGGTCGAGCTCGCGATGCCAGTCGTCGGTCAACACGAGGAAGAACGCCTCGCGCGTGTCGTCGCGCGCGAACTCGAAACCGTAGGGCCGCTGGTGCGCCTGCACCAGGTCACCGGTGCCCAGCGGGCGGTCGGCCAGCGCATGGCGCGGCAGGTCGAGAAAGAATTCGTTCGTCGCGCCGGGCTCGGTCGCGCGCAGCTTCAGGCGCGTCATCGCCGGCCGGTCGGGCACTTCGGCCACTTCGATCACACGGTACTGGCCTTCGCCGACCTGCTTGTCGCGGTTCGAGCTGCCGCTCGAGCCCTTGATCGAATCGGAGACGCTGCCCGACGAGGCCGAGCCGGCGCTCGATGCCGAGGAGGCGAAGCTCTCGGCCAGGCAAGGCGGCACCACGAGGGCGCACGCCAGCGCCAGGCAAGCCGTGTGGAGAGGGAACGAGCGGGTCATAGGCATCCTTGAAACGATCTGCGTCGAAACATCGACAGGCTGTGGCGACGATGGCCGTTGGGCTCGCGGATTATCCCGGGCCGCGACCGCGCAGGCCGGGGACGACCGGCACCGCTTAGTAAAGCTGTGCAACGAGTTCCTCCGCGCCCTTGCGGATGCCGGTCATCGACGCATCCAGCGTCCCGAGGCTCGCGCCTATGTTCATCGGGCTGGGGTACTGCTTGGTGATGTAAGCCTCGAGCAGCGCATTGCTCGTGGCGTCGAACACTTCGACCGCATAGGTCACCGAGCCGGTGAA
>DATEFR010000359.1:0-14809 GCA_035280545.1 Burkholderiaceae bacterium
CTGCAGCGCGTGCGGCAGCAACTGGATCGCGATGCAGTGGCCGGGCTGGCCGTCCCAGCGCATGCGCTCGAACTCCAGGCCGCGCGGATAGATCTCGATCATGCCGGGCGCGGTGTGCAGATGGTGCGAGCGGCCGGCGGATCGGTACCAGCGTTTGCCTTCGCCGCGCCGCGCCACCAGGAGCGTCGGGCAGGGCGTCTCGTGGGCGCCGTGCTCGGCCACGCCGGGGATCGTGAACAGACCCAGCGGCAGGCCGGCCCAGTGCGATGGCAGCGTCAGCACGGGCTGCCCGTCCGCGCGGCGCAGCATAGGGCAAGGATGATCGTCGTCGGATGCATCGCTCATGCACGGACTGTGACATCCGGCCCGGGCGCTGCAAACCCGGGAAATCGACACGGTCCTAGGCACGCCCGCGTGGGCTGCGCGAAGTCCTACGCGCGGAGCAGGCAGCGCCTACGCGGCGTGCGATGGGCACTTCCTATACTGGGATCGCACCGGACCGCTCGGCCGGTCGCGCTTGCGGCTTCGTGCCTGCAAGGAGTGCTCGAGATGTTGAAGGTCGGCACCGTGGAGACACCACCCTCGCCGCGCGGCACAGGCGGCCGCCGGCACACGTTGTCGGAATGGTGGTCGCTCGTGAAGGACGCGATCGCCGCCTGGTCCGACGACTATGCCCCCAGCATGGGCGCCGCGCTGTCGTACTACAGCGTGTTCTCGATGGGGCCGCTGCTGCTGATCGTCGTCTCGGTGGCGGGCCTGGTATTCGGCGAGGACGCCGCGCGCGGCCAACTGTTCGGCCAGCTGCGCGGGTTGATGGGCGCCGATGCCGCCGGCGCGCTCGAATCGCTGCTGGCCCATCTGAGCCTGCCCGAACGCGGCCTCAGCACCACGGTGATCAGCGCGGTCGTGCTGCTGATCGGCGCGACCACCGTGTTCGGCGAGCTGCAGGATGCGCTGGACCGCATCTGGCGCGCCCCGGCGCGCGTGCGCGCGGCCGGCTGGTGGCGCGTGCTGCGCTCGCGGCTGCTGTCGTTCGGCATGATCCTCGGGATCGCGTTCCTGCTGATGGTGTCGCTGGTGCTGAGCGCGGCGATCTCGGCGCTGGGCAAGTGGTGGGGCGGCTTCTTCGACTCGTGGGAGTGGCTGCTGCAGGCCGTCAACATGGCCGTCGGCTTCGCGCTGACCACGACGGTCTTCGCGATGATCTACAAGCTGATCCCGCGGGTCGACGTGCGCTGGCACGACGTCTGGCTCGGTGCGCTGACCACCGCGGCGCTGTTCACCGTCGGGCGCTTCCTGATCGGGCTGTACATCGGCAAGAGCGGTGTCGCCTCGGGTTTCGGTGCGGCCGGCTCGATCGCGATCGTGTTCATCTGGGTCTACTACTCGTCGCAGATCTTCCTGCTAGGCGCGGAGTTCACATGGGTCTATGCGAAACGCTTCGGATCCTTGCGCGCGCTCGAAGCGGCATCGGGGTCCGCGACGCCTGCGCCGCCCTCCGACACCTCGCGGGCGCTGGGGGCCACGCTGCCGTCGGCGATCACGCTGCCCCGCCGCCACGCGCCTCTGGTGCCGTCGGTGCAGGCGCCCGCGAAGCCGCGGATGCGCCGGCACTGGCACCTGTCGCGCAGGCCCTAGCCCGCGCGACAGATCCGGTCACAGGTCCGGATACCGGTCGATCCCGTAGTACTTGTGGACCCGCTGGCCGTACTCGGTCGTGAACTCGGGGATGTCGTCCTGCGCATATTTCGGCGCCTTCTCGAGCGTCGCCTTGTTCAGCGGAACCACGTAACCCTCCATCGTCGTGTCGTACTTGAGCATGGACCACGGCAGCGGATAGCGGTCGGTTCCCATGCCGAGGAAACCGCCGAACTCGAGCACGGCGTAACGAACCTGGCCGGACACCTTGTCGATCATCAGGTCGTCGATCGAGCCCAGCTTGTCGCCGGCTTCGTTGTAGACCTTGGTGTCCTCGACCTTGTCGGAAGAAATGATGTTCGAAGCCATTGAAGCCTCCTGCAGAAGTGGAATGGAAAAGGTGGAATGCGAGTGGGACGTGCGGTGCACGGCCATCCCCTCCTTTATGCGCGTTGTGCTCGAGCTTGGCGATCGGAGCCGGCGCCGATGGCTTGTAGGCATTCGCGATCGCGGCACGCCGCGGTAGGACGGGAACTACGGTCGCTCGCGACCGCGTCCGCTGCTGCGCGCCCGGCGTTTTTCGCACACTGCGTTCACTCGCCGCGAACTCGCGTGCGGGCAAGAGACATGCGAAAGGAACCGATGATGAAGACCACCGACATGGGCCGCTGTTGGCGCGATTGGAAATCTCCGCTGATGGCCGTGCTCCTCTGCGTGAGCGGCGGCGCGTTCGCCGCGGGGATGAGCCATGCCGACTACTCGGCCAGGAAGGACCAGATCAGCGCCGACTACAAGGTCGACAAGGCCGCGTGCGACAGGCTCACGGCCAACGACAAGGATGTCTGCGTCGAGAAGGCCAAGGGCAAGGAAAGCGTCGCGAAGGCCGAACTCGAATACGCCTACACCGGCAAGGACAGCGATGCGATCAAGATCTCCGAGAAGAAGGCCGATGCCGCCTATGCGGTCGCCAAGGAGATGTGCGACGACAAGAAGGGCAACGACAAGGACGTCTGCGTGGAACAGGCCAAGGCGGCGCACACCAAGGCGATGGCCGACGCGAAGCTCCACAAGAAGGTCGGCGATGCGCAGAAAGACGCCACGCAGGACAAGCGTGATGCCGACTACAAGCTCGCCGCCGAGAAGTGCGACAGCATGAGCGGCGACGCCAAGGCGGCTTGCATCAAGGACGCGAAGGCACGCTACGGCAAGTCCTGAACCTTGTTGAGAAGAAAAGCAGAAGAAAGCGGAGAGAAAGGGAGAAGCCGGCCTGCGGGCCGGCTTTTTTCATGATCGGCTACAGCCGGATTCAGTAGTCGCGCGACGACCGTTCGCGATCACGCGACTCCTCGTCGCGGTCGTCCATGCGGTCGTTCGCGTCGTCGCGGGCGTGCGCGCGGGATTCTCCTGTCGAAGGGTGTTGGGGGGCGATGCGCCACCATAGAGTCTCGGCCACGCCGATTCGACCGGGCGGATGCGCAACGCGGCGTAGGCGTCGTCCGACGTCGGACCCGGCCGACACACGGATGCGCGATGTGCCGATTCTTCTGGCTGCACTCCGATCCCTATCGTCGAAGCTATGTGAAAGCGACAGGAGAGTTCGATGGCACGCGCAGTCTGGAAGGGCGCGATCGCGTTCGGCCTGGTCCACGTTCCGGTGGCCCTGTATCCCGCCTCGCAGGAAAGCGAGGTCGACTTCGACTGGCTGGACAAGCGCTCGCTGGACCCGGTGGGCTACAAGCGCATCAACAAGCGCACCGGCAAGGAGGTCACCAAGGACCACATCGTCAAAGGGGTCGCGCAGGACGACGGCAGCTATGTCGTGCTGAGCGACGACGAGGTGCGCGAAGCCTATCCGCGCACGACCCAGACGATAGAGATCGAGGACTTCGTGCCCGCGACCGAGATCTCGTTCGCCTATCTCGAGAAGCCGTACTACCTCGAGCCCACCGGTCGGGCGGACAAGGTCTATGCGCTGCTGCGCGAGGCGATGGCGAGCGCCTCGCTGATCGGCATTGCCCGCATGGTGATGCACAACAAGGAGCATCTGGTGGCGTTGCTGCCGGCGGGTCCGGCCTTGATGCTGGGCACGCTGCGCTGGTCGGCCGAGATCCGCGCGGCCGATCAGCTCAGCCTGCCGCCCGCAGGCAAAGCGCAGCTCAAGGACAGCGAGCTCCAGATGGCGCGTCAGCTCATCGCGAAGATGAAGACCTCCTGGCGGCCCGACAAATACGCGGATCGTTTCACCGGCGCGATCAGGAAGCTCGTCGAGGCCAAGGTCAAGGCCGGCGAGGCCAAGACCGTCGAGCCGCTCGAGGAGGCGCCCAGCGTGGGCGAGAGCAATGTCGTCGACCTCACGGAGCTGCTCAGGAGCAGCCTGGGGCCACAACGCAAGGCGCCGCGCAAGGCACCGCGCAAGGCGGCGGCGCAGAAGGCTTCCCGCGCCAGTGCCGCCCCTGCAGCGAAGAAGAAGGCGCGCGCCTGATCAGCGCGGCGTTTGGTCGCTCGTCGCCTTGTCGGGCGAGCCGCCCATCTTGTTGCCGGCGCGGCGCAAGGCGTCGCCGGTCTTGCGCCCGGCCTTGTCCAGCGCATGCCCGGTCTTCTTGACGCCGCGCTCCAGCGCATGGCCGGTCTTGCACGCGCCGCGTTTGATCGAGGCCTCGGCGCGCGAGAACGTTCCGCCGCTGGACGTCTGCGTGCAGTCCGTCGACTCATTCTCGGCAACGCCCGCGCTCGGCTGCCCGGCGCGGTAGTCCGCCAGCGCCTGGTCCATGCGCTGCTGGCGGGAGGTGGCGCCCGGCTGGTCGGCGGCGGCGAGCGTCGAGGCGGCGGCCAGCATCGCCCCGCAGATCCACAGGGAAGTCGTCTTCATCGCAAGCTCCTGTCGTTTCAAGCCTGCCCGCGCCCGTCGCGGGCTTTGAGCCGGACGATACGGAGTGGGCGTCGCGCCGGGCACCGGCGAACGCCGGCACGCGCTGTCGGTGCACTCCTACGGGCGCTCCGGCGGGGCCTGTAGCCGTCCCAGCACGCCCATGACCTTGTCGAGGTCGGGCGCGTCGACGGCCAGGCCGAAGCGATCGCACAGCACCTCGTCGAACTCATCGCGTTCGCGCACGGTCCACTGCTGAAGCGTGTCGGTGGCGGCGCGGCGAAACGTCAGCTCGTGGTTGAACAGCGTCAGGCGGCCGCCGTCGACGGCGCGCGACACCAGCAGGTTGTGGCCCAGCATCGCCTTCGGGTGCGTGGCGACGTACCAGTTGCCGATCTCGTAGTCGATCGGCTGCGGCGTCGAGACGACGACCAGGTGATAACAGTCGTCCCACCCGGCGGATGTCTGGATCTGCAGCGCCAGGTTCCCCGTGTCCGTCTCCGCGAAACGATAGACGGCGCCATCGGGGCAACGCTGCTCCGGGCGAGCCGGTCCCATCGCCAGGGCCGCCAGCGGTGCGAAGCCGCCGAAGCCGACATCGGCGAGGTACGGCTCGCCGTGCAGCGACACCTGGAGCGCCATGTGGGTGCGACCGGTGATCGTGCCCGTCGGCACGCCGGCGCGGACGCGGCCCTCCAGGCCTCGTGCATCGAACCCGATCTGCCGCAAGCAGGCGAGGAAGAGCCCGTTGTGTTCGAAGCAGTAGCCGCCGCGCCGTCCGTGCACCAGCTTGCGCTGCAGCGACGGCAGGTCCAGCGCCGGCACGCGGTTCGCGAGCACGTCGATGTTCTCGAACGCGATCGCTGCGGCATGGTGCTGGATCAGCCGCGACAGCGTCTCGCGATCGGCCTTCAGCGGGCCGTCGTATGCGATCCGGCGCAGATAGGCCTCGAGGTCGATGCGGTCCGTGCTCATCGTGGCGGCTCCTGGTTCGGGTGTGCGGCAAAGCGCCGCAGCAGCGCGACGAACGCCGCCGCGACATCCGACAGCGGCTCGCCCTTGCGCGTCAGCACGCCGAAGCCTTTGAGATTCTTGCCCAGGCTGATCGGCAGCGCCCGCAGCAGCTTGGAGCGCACATGGTCGCGCACCACCGATTCGGGCAGCACCGCGACGGCGTCGCTGGTCTGCAGCAGTTGCAGGGTCGCGAACACCGACGCGCACTCGATCAGATTGGCCGGCGTCGCGAGCCGGGCCTGGGCGAACTCTTCTTCGAGCAGCTGGCGCGCGGGGCTCGCGATCGGCTGCAGCACCCACGGCCAGGCCGTGAGCTCGGCCAGCGTCGTCTCGCGCCGGCGCGCCAGCGGATGGCCGCGCCGGACGACCGCCTGCATCACCTCGTTCGACAGCGGCACGAAATCGAACAGGTTGTGCTGCAGCAGCCCCGAGAAGCGGCCGACCGCGAGCTCGATGTCGTGGCGCTCCAGCATCGTGCTGATCTGGTCGCTCGTTTCGCCGAGCATGCGGATGTTGAGCAGCGGCCGCCCGCGCTTCAGCTCGGCGACGGCGCGCGCCACCAGGTCCGGCGCCGCGCCCATGATCGCGCCGATCACGAGCTGGCCGTGCCCGCCGCGCCGCTTCGCATCCAGCCCTTCGAGGAAGCGGCCGAGGCTGGCCTGCGCCTGGCGCGCATACGCCACGACCTCCTCGCCCAGCGGCGTCGCCTTCAGCCCGCGCGAATGGCGCTCGAACAGGGTGAACTGGAACGCGGCCTCGATGTCGGCCAGCATCTTCGTCGCCAGCGGCTGGGTCACGTTGATGCGGGCCGCGGCCTCGCGCAGCGTGCGCGTATCGGCGAGCGCGGCCAGCAGCGCCCAGTGCTTCAGCCGCAGCCGGTTGATGAGCCGCGAGGCGGCGAGCGCCGTGGGGTCTCGGTATTCCATTTCGGCAAGTCTAGGCCCGAACTATTGATTGGAGCGATATGGCTGCGCGCCGTACAGTCGCCCGCATCGAACGAACGGGAGAGCCTTCGCATGACTGTCCACGACAAACGCTTCGCCGGCCGCCGCGCGATCGTCACCGGCGGCGCGGCCGGCATCGGCCTGACGTTCGCGAAGCGCTTCGTCGCCGAAGGCGGCCAGGTCAGCCTGTGGGATCGCAGCACCGAGGCGCTGGCCGCCGCGCTCGCGACGCTGGGCGAGCGTGCCTACGCGGTGCCGCTGGATGTGGCCGATTGGGGCGAGGTGCAGCGCGCAGCCCAGCAATCGGCCGCGCAACTCGGCGGCGTCGACGTGCTGGTCGCGAGCGCCGGCATCACCGGGCCGAACGTGCCGCTGGCCGAGTATCCGGTCGACGCCTGGCGGCAGGTGATCGACGTCAACCTGAACGGGCTCTTCTACTGCAACCGCGCGGTCGTTCCGCTGATGCTGCAGGGCGGTTATGGGCGCATCGTCAACATCGCATCGGTCGCCGGCAAGGAGGGCAATCCGAATGCGTCGGCCTACAGCGCCTCGAAGGCCGCGGTGATCGGGCTGACGAAATCGCTGGGCAAGGAGCTCGCCAAGACCGGCATCACGGTCAATGCGGTGACGCCGGCGGCGGTGCGGACCGCGATCTTCGACCAGATGACGCCGCAGCACATCGACTTCATGCTGTCGAAGATCCCGATGGGGCGCTTCGGCACCGTCGACGAGATCGCCGCGCTGATTGCCTGGCTCGCGAGCGACGAATGTTCGTTCACGACGGGCAGCGTGTTCGACGCCTCCGGCGGCCGCGCCACCTATTGACCGCACCGACTCAAGGAGACGCAACCGATGACGATGCCGACCATCAAGCATGTGCGCGCCTTCACGCTGCGCGGCGGCGGGGCCGACTACCACGACCAGGCGGGCCGCCACTGGATCGACGATCACATCGCGACGCCGATGGCGCGTTATCCGGAGTACCGCGCGAGCCGCCGCAGCTTCGGCCTCAACGTGCTGGGCACGCTGGTCGTCGAGGTCGAGGCGAGCGACGGCACCGTTGGCTTCTCGGTGACGACCGGCGGCGAGATCGGCTGCTGGATCGTCGAGAAGCATCTGGCACGCTTCATCGAAGGCCAGAAGGTCACCGACATCGAGAAGATGTGGGACCAGATGTTCAACGCGACCCTGTTCTACGGCCGCAAGGGCATCGTGATCAACACGATCTCCGGGGTCGACCTGGCGCTGTGGGACCTGCTCGCGAAGGTGCGCCGCGAGCCGGTGCACGCGCTGCTCGGCGGGCCGGTGCGCGACGAGCTCGTGTTCTACGCGACCGGCGCGCGGCCCGATCTGGCGAAGCAGATGGGCTTCATCGGCGGCAAGATGCCGCTGCACCACGGCCCGGCCGAAGGCGCCGAGGGGATGAAGAAGAACATCGCGATGATCGCCGAGATGCGCGAGAAGGTCGGCCCGGATTTCTGGCTGATGCTGGATTGCTGGATGAGCCTCGATCTGGACTATGCGACCCGGCTTGCGCAGGCGATGCATCCGTACGGGCTCAAGTGGATCGAGGAGGCGCTGCCGCCGGACGACTACTGGGGCTACGCGGAGCTGCGCCGCAACGTGCCGCGCGGGATGCTGGTCAACACCGGCGAGCACGAGGCGACGCGCTGGGGCTTCCGGATGCTGCTCGAGATGGAGTGCTGCGACGTGCTGCAGCCCGACGTCGGCTGGTGCGGCGGCATCACCGAGCTGATCAAGATCTCGAATCTCGCCGACGCCCACGGCAAGCTCGTCGTGCCGCACGGCTCGTCGGTCTACAGCTACCACTTCGTGATCACGCGGCATTCGAGTCCGTTCTCGGAGTTCCTGATGATGGCGCCGGAGGCCGACAAGGTCGTGCCGATGTTCCATCCGCAACTGCTCGACGAGCCGGTCCCGGTGAACGGCCGCATCAAGGCCTCGGCGCTGGACGCGCCGGGTTTCGGTGTGCGGCTAAGTCCGGATTGCGCGTTGCACAGGCCTTACCCACGATGACCAGCCCTATTCGATATCGAGGAGCTGCGCAATGCTGCTGGCAGGCAAGGTCGTCGTGATCACCGGCGCGGCGCACGGCATCGGCCGTGCCATCGCGCTGGCCTGCGCCGAGCAGGGCGCCGATGTCGCGCTGAACGACATCGCCGAGCCGCGCGCATCGCAGCCGGTCGTGGACGAGATCCGCGCGCGCGGACGACGGGCGCTCGCGCTGCAGGGCGATGTCGCCGACCCGGCCGCGGCGAAGGCGCTGGTCGATGCGGCGGTGGCCGAATTCGGCGGCATCGACGTCTGCGTCGCGAACGCCGGCATCTGCCCGTTCCAGGCGTTCCTCGAGATGCCGGCCGAGCTCGTCAAGCGCACGATGGGCGTCAACTACGAAGGCACGTTCTATCTCGCGCAGGCCGCCGCGCAGCAGATGAAGGCGCAGGGTCGCGGCGGGGCGATCATCGCGATCAGCTCGATCAGCAAGCTGGTCGGCGGCGAGTTCCAAAGCCACTACACGCCGACCAAGGCGGCGCAGCATGCGCTGATGCAATCGGCGGCGATCGCGCTGGGCCGCTACGGCATCCGCTGCAACTCGGTGCTGCCCGGCACCATCGTCACGAACATCAACCGCGACGATCTGACGGCCGAGAAGACCGCCTACTTCGAAAAGCGCATCCCGCTCGGCCGCCTCGGCCAGCCGGCCGACATCGCCGGGCCGGTCGTGTTCCTCGCGTCCGATCTCGCGCGTTATGTCACCGGCGCCGAGATCCTGGTCGACGGCGGCATGTTCGTGAACCTGCAGTAGCCATGCTCGAAGTCGTCGATCCGCACATCCACCTGTGGAATGTCGAGAAGCTGCGCTATCCGTGGATGGCGAACGCCGGCGGCAACTTCATGGGGCCGTGCGACGCGATCCTGAAGACCTACGAAGTGCCCGACTTTCTCGCCGATGCGCAAGGCATCGCGGTGCGCAAGGTCGTCCACATCGATGCCGCGCACGATCCGGCCGAGCCGTTGAAGGAGACGGCGTGGCTGCAGTCGCTGGCCGATGCGCCCGGTTCGCCGGGCATGCCGCAGGCGATCGTCGCGTACGCCGATCTGTCGCGGCCCGACGTGGCCGCGCTGCTTGCGGCCCATGCCGCGCATCGCAACGTGCGCGGCATCCGGCAGACGCTGAACGTGCACCCGAATCCGCACTACGACTATGTCGGCCGCCATTTCATGCGCGAGAGCGCGTGGCGCGAGGGCTTCGCGCAGCTCGCGGCGCACGGCCTGTCGTTCGACCTGCAGCTCTATCCGGCCCAGATGCGCGAAGCGGCCGAGCTCGCGCGGGCTCATCCCGAGACGGCGATCATCGTCAATCACGCGGGCATGTTCGTCGACCGCGGCAGCGTCGCCGGCTGGCGCGAATGGCGCGACGGCTTGCGCGCGCTGGCGGCCGCGCCCAATGTCGCGATCAAGCTGAGCGGCATGGGCATGATCGACCACCGCTGGACCGTCGAAAGCCTGCGGCCGTACGCGCTCGAGGCGATCGATGCGTTCGGCACCGAGCGCGCGATGTTCGCGTCGAACTTCCCGGTCGACCGGCTCTACGCAAGCTACGCGGCGCTGTGGCGCGCGTTCGACGCGATCGTGGCCGACATGAGCGCCGCCGAGCGCGATGCGCTGTTTCGCCGCAATGCCGAGCGCATCTACCGGATCTGACACTTTCCCGTCCCACAACAAAAGGAGACACGCATGAAACTGCTGAACACCCTCGCCGCGCTGGCTTGTGCGACAGCACTGGCGATGCCGGCCGTCGCGGCCGACAAGGTGAAGATCGCGATGGTCGTCAAGAGCCTGGGCAACGGCTTCTTCGATGCCGCGCACGAGGGCGGCAAGGCGGCCGCGAAGGAGCTCGGCGACGTCGAGCTGATCTACACCGGCCCGACGGCGCCGACCGCCGAGGCGCAGATCGAGGTGGTCAACTCGCTGATCAGCCAGAAGGTCGACGCGCTCGCGATCTCGGCGAACGACCGCGACGCGCTGGTGCCGATCTGCAAGCGCGCGATGCAGCGCGGCATCAAGGTGATCTCGTTCGACTCCGGCATTGCGCCGGCCGGTCGGCAGATGCACCTCGATCCGTCGAACAGCGCGCTGATCGGCCAGAAGCTGGTCGAGATGGCGAGCGACGCGGCCGGCGGCAGCGGCGACATCGCGATCCTCTCGGCCACCGCGCAGGCGACGAACCAGAACACCTGGATCGCCGAGATGAAGAAGGTGCTGGCCAAGCCGGAGCGCGCGAAGCTCAAGCTCGTCGCGACGGTCTACGGCGACGACCAGTCCGACAAGAGCTACCGCGAGGCGCTCGGCCTGCTGCGCAGCAACCCGAACCTGAAGGTGATCGTCGCACCGACGACGGTGGGCATCGTCGCGTCCGCCAAGGCGGTGGCTGACGAGAAGCTGATCGGCAAGGTCTACGTGACCGGGCTCGGGCTGCCGTCGGAGATGGCCGGCCACGTGAAGAGCGGCGCGGTGAAGACCTTCGCGATCTGGAACCCGATCGACCTGGGTTACGCGGCGACCGAGCTGGCCTACGCGCTCGTCAAGGGCACCGCGACCGGCAAGGAAGGCGAGCAGATCCCGGCTGGCCGGATGGGCAAGATCACGCTCGGGCCGAACAACGAAGCGGCGATGGCGCCGCCGTTCACCTACGACAAGAGCAACGTCGACCAATTCGCGAAGATCTTCTGAAGGTCGCCGGCCCTCACCCCAACCCTCTCCCGCAAGCGGGAGAGGGAGCAACAGAGTCACCCCCTTCCCGCAAGCGGGAGAGGGAGCAGAGAGTCACCCTCTCCCGCTTGCGGGAGAGGGCCGGGGTGAGGGTCCTCCCGCGATGAGTCGCCGCAACATGAACGCCATGCTCCAACCCCGCGAGCCCGCCGATGAGGCTGCCGCCGCACCCGCGCTGCTCGAGCTGCACGGCATCGACAAGCGCTTCGGCGGCGTGCGTGCGCTGGCCGGCATGCGCTTGGCCGTGCGTGCCGGCGAGGTGATGGCGCTGGTGGGCGAGAACGGTGCCGGCAAGTCGACGCTGGTCAAGATCCTCACTGGCATCCACAGCCCGGATGCCGGCGAGGTCCGGCTCGGCGGCGAGACGATCGCGTTCGCAAGCCCGCTCGCGGCGATGCGCGCCGGCATCACCGCGGTGCATCAGGAGACGGTGATGTTCGACGAGCTCAGCGTCGCCGAGAACATCTACATGGGCCACCATCCGCTCGCGCCGGGCGGCTTGCCGCGGATCGACTGGCGGCGGATGCAAGCCGATGCCGCGAAGCTCTTCGAGCGGCTCGAGGTGAACCTGTCGCCGCGCGCGAAGGTCAAGGATCTGAGCATCGCGCAGCGCCACTTCATCGAGATCGCACGTGCGCTCTCGCAGGAAGCGCGCGTCGTGATCATGGACGAGCCGACGGCGGCGCTCTCGCGGCGCGAGATCGACGAGCTCTACCGCATCGTCGCGCAGCTCAAGGCGCACGGCACCGCGGTGATCTTCATCACCCACAAGTTCGACGAGATCTTCGCGGTCGCCGACCGCTACACGGTGATGCGCGACGGCGAGTTCGTCGCCGAGGGCCGCATCGCCGAGACCGGCGAGCAGCAGCTGATCGCGATGATGGTCGGCCGCTCGATCACGCAGGTCTATCCCAAGCAGGCCGCGGCGATAGGCGCGACGGTGCTCGAGGTGCAGGGCCTGTCGCATCCGACCGAGTTCGACGACGTGAGCTTCACGCTGCGGCGCGGCGAGATCCTCGGCTTCTACGGGCTCGTCGGCGCCGGCCGCTCCGAGGTCATGCAGGCGCTCTTCGGGCTGACGCCGACCCGCCGCGGGCGCGTCGTGCTCGACGGCCAGCCGCTCGTGCTGCGCTCGCCCGACGATGCGATACGCGCCGGCATCGCCTACGTGCCGGAAGACCGGCAGCACCAGGGCGCGCACCTCGGCCTGTCGATCGCGCACAACGTGACGCTGCCGCGCCTGGCCGATTTCGGCTGGTGGCTGCTCGGCAAGAAGGCGCGCGAGCTCGCGCTGGTGCGGCGCTTCTGCGAGCGGCTCGAGTTGAAGGCCGCGCACTTCGGCCAGACCGTCTCCGATCTCTCGGGCGGCAACCAGCAGAAGGTCGTGCTCGCGAAGTGGCTGTCGACGAATCCGAAGGTCATCGTCATCGACGAGCCGACCAAAGGCATCGACGTCGGATCCAAGGCCGCGGTGCACCAGTTCATCAGCGAGCTCGTGATGCAGGGGCTGGCGGTGATCATGGTCTCGTCGGAGCTGCCCGAGATCATGGGCCTGTCCGATCGCATCGTCGTGATGCACCAAGGCCGCGTGCGGCGGGAGTTCACGCGGGCCGCGGCCACCACCGAGGCGGTCGCGGCCGCCGCATTGGGAGCCGCCGCATGACGGCGCGATGGCTCAAGCTTCGCGAGGTGCAGCTCGCGGTCATCCTCGCGCTGCTGGTGGCGCTGATCGGCCTGCGCGCGCCGGTCTTCGTCAGCGCGAAGAGCCTGGACAGCCTGTTCACCGATTCGGCCATCCTCGTGATGATGGCGCTCGCGCAGATGCTCGTGATCCTGACGCGCGGCATCGATCTGTCGGTCGCCGCGAACCTGGCGCTCTGCGGCATGGCGGTCGCGCTGCTGGGGCAGAAGATGCCGGGGCTGCCGGTCGGCGTGCTGATCGCCGCCGGCGTCGCGCTCGGCGCCGTGCTCGGTTCGATCAACGGCCTGCTGATCGGCGTGCTGCGGCTGCCGGCGATCGTCGTCACGCTCGGCAGCATGAGCGTGTTCCGCGGCGCGATCTTCGTGCTCTCGAAGGGGGCGTGGGTGTCGTCGCACCAGATGACGCGCGACTTCATCGACTTCCCGCTGGCGCGCACGTTCGGGCTCACGCATCTGGTCTGGTTCGCGGTCGCCGCGGTGCTGGTCGCCGCGTTCGTCACGCGCCACACGCGCTTCGGCCGCGAGCTTTATGCGATCGGCAATCATCCGGTGTCGGCCGGTTATGTCGGCGTGCCGCTGCGGCCGCGGCTGTTCGCGGTCTATGCGATCTCGGGCGCGGTCGCGGGCTTGTGCGGATATCTCTGGGTGGCGCGTTATGCGGTCGCGTTCACCGAGATCGCGCAAGGCTTCGAGCTCAACGTGATCGCGGCCTGCGTGATCGGCGGCATCAGCATCGCCGGCGGCGTCGGCTCGGTCGCCGGCGCGCTGCTGGGCGCGCTGTTCCTCGGCGTGATCGGCAATGCGCTGCCGATCGTGCAGGTCTCGCCGTTCTGGCAGAGCGCGATCACCGGCACGGTGATCGTCGTCGCGGTGGTCGTCAATGCACGCGAGGGGCGGCGTGCCGGCAAGCAGATCCTGCCGCTGCACGGGGCCGCGAGAGGAGGTTCCGCATGACGACGCTCGTGAAGCACCGCGTCGCCGACGGTGCGCCGTTCAGTGCCGGCGTGCTGCTGCGGCGCTGGGAGGCGCTGCTGGTCGCGCTGCTGGTTGTCATCTTCGTCGCCGCCGGCGCGACCCTGCCGGCCTTCCTCGATCCGTACAACCTCGCCGACAGCACGTTCAACTTCAGCGAGAAGGCGCTGATCGCGCTGCCGATGGCGCTCTTGATCATCGTGCGCGAGATCGACATCTCGGTTTCGGGCATCCTCGCGGTCGCGTCGGTCGCGATGGGCTACGCGAGCCAGCTGGGCGTGCCGGCCGCCGGCCTGGCGGCGATCGGCATCGCGGTCGGCGCGCTCTGCGGCATGCTCAACGGCATGCTGGTCACGCGCTTTGCGATCCCGTCCATCGTCGTGACGATAGGCACGATGTCGCTCTATCGCGGCATCGCGCTGGTCGTGCTCGGGGACCAGGCCTACACCGGCTACCCGCAAGCGCTGGGCGACTGGGGCCAGGGCTACTTCTTCGGCTTCGTGCCGCGCTCGTTCGTCATCCTGGTCGTCTTCGCGCTGGTCTTCGCGGCGCTGCTGCATGCCACCGCGTTCGGCCGGCGCATCTTCGCGATCGGCGCCAATCCGGTCGCGGCCCGCTACTCGGGGATTCCGGTCCAGCGCTATCGCTACGCGCTGTTCGTGCTGACCGGCGCGATGGCCGGCCTCGCCGCGGTGCTGCTGACCGGCCGCATCGGCAGCACGCGGCCGAACATCGCGCTCGGCTGGGAGCTCGAGGCGATCACGATGGTGATCCTCGGCGGCGTCAGCATCGCCGGCGGCAGCGGCACGATCGCCGGCGTGATGCTGGCGGTGCTGACGCTGGGCACCGTGACCTACGCGCTGGGCCTTGCGAACGTGCC